>NZ_SDKK01000025.1:13689-76326 GCF_008107625.1 Zoogloea oleivorans | reverse complement strand
CTCCGGCGGGCCATCGGCAATCTGCTGTCCAACGCACTTCGCTACACCCCGGTTGGAGGACGCATTGTCGTGACGGTCAGCGTCGTACGAGACAGTGCGGACGCCGATACAATCCACCTCGCTGTCGAGAACACCGGGGAACCCATCCCGCCGGAACATCTGTCGCGTCTCTTCGACCGCTTCTATCGCGTGGATGCATCCCGCCGCCACTCTGGCGATGGCGCCGGGCTGGGCCTTGCCATCACTCGTTCAATCCTGCGATCTCACGGAGGCGACATCGAGGGACGGACGGGGGAAGGAAGCAACATCTTCGAGATGTGGATACCGACATTGATCGTCACGCCCCGCAGCACGGACTGACCCGTTTGCAAGCTCACAGCCATGATCTGCTCAAATGCGCTCACTTCCCCAAATGACTCGTTGCTTCAAGCAACGAGCCGTCGCTTGGAGTATCTCGGCCTTCATACACTCCGGGCGACATCCACTGGCGACACCGAGGCGGTTTCTGCCTTATTTGCCCAGTTCATCAACTGTACGTATCGCAGCTATGCATTGGAGGAGCGCTGGCTCAGCGCCTGGACTCCCCTCGATCGGGAAGCTCATGTCCGGGAACACACGCACCTGATCGAACTGACCACCGAGCTATACATGAACTTCATGGCGGATGACCGGCTTACCTGCGCCTCAATACGTCGTGCGCTTGAGGAGGCTTTCTTGCCGCACATCTTCATCAGGGATCGTGCGCTCTTGCCGTGCCACCACACAGTCTCGCCATGATTGCTGGAATGTACGGATTGCGTATATTCTCTTTTCTGTTCTAGTATCTCAATGCCTTCCCTTCGCATGGAAGGCGTTCCTACGTACAGACCCTATGCCATGAAGCAACCTGCTCGCAGCCTTCTCTTGAAGAAACACGCTTCGTCCCTCAAGGCCAAGAAGCGGCTTGTCGTGTCCGTTGAGTCTGTCCGGCCGACACCAGCGGTTCAGGAGCGCGCGGAGCAGTTGGCCGCTGCCGCTCGGCGTGCCAAGGAAGCACATTTCCTGGACAAGTACCGGGTCGCTTTGCCTGGCTGATGCTGACTGACGAGGGATATGGTTACCTCCCCATCACGAAGGTTGATCCGGCGACTCTCGGTACGTTCTCGTGCGGAAAACCTCGTCTAGACGATTTTCTGACGGCACAGGCACTGACCTTGCACGAAGCCAGACTGGGTTTCACCAATGTGGCTTTTCATCAGCATTTTGAAGGCCCGGTCGGGTATTTCACTCTCGCCAACGACGCGATAAAGCTCAACAACTCCGAGAAGTTCGACTTGGGGGTCTATGAGCACATCGAACTTGCTGCCTTTCCTGCCGTGAAGATTGGGAGACTTGCGGTTCACCAGGACCTGCAGCGTACGGGTGTGGGCGCCGCCTTGATGGCGCTCCTGCTTGGTGACATTCTCAATACGGCAGGCTTGTCCGCCGCACGATTGATCGTTGTCGATGCGGATAACGATGAAGCGGTGCTCGGTTTTTACCGAAAACTCGGCTTTGAAGTCAGCCTTTGGGCAGAAGAAATGGCCAAGAACCACACGAAGAAACGCACTCAGCCAGCCACGATCAAGATGCACCGGGACGTATTCAAAGACCTTTGAGCGAATCAGCCGCTCTGGGCCGGTCAGTCAGTCCTCCCCCTGTTCTTGCGTTCTTTGGACCACGTGCCGTCGGCCGCCGGCATGCGTTGCAGAAAGGTGACTCTCCGATACAGAGGGCCCGGCGACCTCCGTCGCCCCGTGCGACAGCTCGTTCAAGATTCCGCAATCGGCCGCCTGTCGACCGTCCCGGCAACATTCTCGGAGTGTCAGCAGCTGTTTTTCCAACTGCAGCAGCTCGCGTATCCGATCGGCGACGTGATTGATATGGGCATCGAGTAACGTGTTGACGTCCTCGCAACTTTCCAATGGGCGGTCCCTGAAACACAGAAGCACCCGGATTTCGTCCAGTGTCATGTCGAGGGAGCGACACCGCCGAATGAAGGCCAGACGTTCAAGATGAACGGCATCGTAGATCCGATAGTTGCCTTCCGTTCGCGCTGCACGCGGGAGCAGCCCCTCGCGCTCATAGTAACGAATGGTGTCTACCAGAGTACCTGTCTGCTGGGCGAGCTGACCGATTTTCATCGTAAGGCCTGAGCCCGGCATGAGCTCAAAAGTGAATTGACGAAGGCGATCACCTTACCCCCTTGACTCTGGAGTTGCTACAGGGTTTCCAATGGCAGCAATAGGAGATCACCATGAAACCATCGCCCATCAGCCTGCAACCCGAGACTCAGCCCTCATCCTGCGGGTGTAGCGGCACGTGTCACTCCCCCGAGGCGCCCTCCACGAACGTGCCTCTGCAAGCCGACGATACGGAAGGCGGTTTGCAGCTTCGCATTCCGGCAATGGACTGTCCTACGGAGGAGAGTGAGATCCGCCGGGCGGTCGAGCATATCGGCGCGATCGGTGGGCTTCGTTTTGATCTGTCGGCCCGCACCCTGCGCATCGATGCGCCAAATGAAGCGCTGCCAAGCATCATCGACGCCATCCGCAAAGCGGGCTTTGCCGCAGAGCTCGTCAAACCGGGTACGCCAGCGGGCACAGATCGCGACGGCATTCCACGTGGTATCGCTATTTTTGCGATGGCGCTCGTCCTGGCGCTTGGCGCAGAAGTCCTGGCTTACCTGATGCCCGAAGTGCTTCTAGCCAAGATTGCCGGGATGGGTTTGGCGGCAACAGCGATCGTGATGGCCGGATTTTCAACCTATAGCAAGGGGCTTGCTGCCCTGTCTCAGGGGCGTCTGAACATCAATGCCCTGATGTCGGTTGCGGTCACAGGTGCCTTCGCCATTGGTCAATGGCCTGAAGCCGCCATGGTGATGGCTTTGTATTCCATTGCAGAGCTGATTGAAGCAAGGTCGGTAGATCGGGCACGGAACGCGATCAAGAGCCTGCTCGCGCTCACGCCGGAAACCGCTGAAGTGAGACAGGCTGATGGCAGTTGGGATGTGCTTGCCTCCCGCGACGTGATGCTTGCTGCAGTCGTCAGGGTCAAGCCTGGCGCACGCATTCCGTTGGATGGCGTCGTGACTGCCGGGAGCAGTGCGGTCAATCAGGCACCGGTGACCGGCGAGAGCCTGCCGGTGGACAAGACCATCGGTGACACGGTCTTTGCCGGGACGATCAACGAATCAGGGCTGTTGGAATTCAGGGTGACGGCTCGATCCACTGAGACCACACTGGCCCGGATCATCCACGCGGTTGAAACCGCTCAAGGCAGCAAGGCGCCTATGCAGCGCTTTGTCGATCGCTTTGCAGCCCTCTACACGCCCGCTGTGTTCGTGATCGCGCTGGCCGTAGCGCTCCTGACCCCGTGGTTGTTGGAGTGGAGCTGGTCTCAAGCGCTTTACAAAGCCTTGGTCCTTCTTGTGATCGCCTGTCCCTGTGCCTTGGTGATTGCAACGCCCGTTACGGTAGTGAGTGGGCTCGCCAGCGCAGCACGTCGGGGGATTTTGATCAAAGGCGGCATCTATCTGGAGGATGCCCGTAAGCTGAAGGTCATTGCTCTCGACAAGACGGGGACGATCACCGAAGGCAAACCGAAGCTGGTCGCAACCGAAATCCTGGATCAGACCGTATCCGAGAAAGTGATTTTGGAGTGGGCCGGCAGCCTGGCAGCCCTCTCCAACCACCCTGTATCAAAAGCCATTTCAACGGCACTGGCGCCGTCCGCCACCGTTGTCGATCACTTCATGGCGCTGCCGGGGCGTGGTGTTCAAGGTCGCATCGGTAACCAAGACCTGATCCTTGGGAATCATCGATTGATCGAGGAACGCAAACTGTGCGGTCCTGCCATCGAAGCTCGCCTCGTCGAACATGAGGCCCAGGGGCGCACGATGACACTCCTGGCCAACGAAAGCGGAGTGCTGGCGATCTTCGCCGTTGCCGACACGATCAAACCTCATGCCCGGGAAGCCATCTCGGCCTTGCATACCCTGGGCGTCAAGGCAGTCATGCTGTCTGGCGACAACCAGGCAACGGCTCAGGCCGTTGCCGCACAGGCTAATGTGGACGATGCACGCGGGAATCTGCTGCCTGACGACAAGCTCAAGGCCATCGAAGCCTTGCAGAAAGAATTTGGCCCCACGGCGATGACCGGTGACGGGATCAACGATGCGCCTGCGTTGGCACGCGCCGATATCGGCATAGCAATGGGGGCTGCGGGGACGGATACCGCCATGGAAGCCGCCGACATCGTGATCATGAACGATGATCTGCGCCGTATTCCTGAAGCCATTCGGCTCTCGCGCACGACGCACAGGGTGCTTTGGCAGAACATCATTCTGGCGCTGGGAATCAAGGCAATCTTCCTGGTTCTGGCTCTGCTAGGCAGTGCCACCATGTGGATGGCCGTGTTTGCTGACATGGGGGCCAGCCTATTGGTGGTCAGCAATGGGCTGCGGCTACTACGCCTTGGTCAACCTGACGATCAACCCACCAAGGTTCACGGCTGAGTTGAAACATCTTCCGGTATACTTTTGAACATGCGTTTTTGGGTTGCCCTCCTTCTGGCTGTATTTATGCCGCTCCAGTTTAGCTGGTCAGCGGTGGGTGCTTATTGCCAGCATGAGACCGGGAAAAATGCCGGCCATTTCGGGCATCACAGTCACGAGCACCAAGCATCGAAAGCGGAAACCTCCAAGCAATCTGATTCCGGTGAAGGTGTCGCCATCGACGGAGACTGTGGGCTGTGCCACTACAGCGCCCTCAAGATTCTCGGTCAGGACACTCGCTGCCTGCCTCGGTGCCCGGTGCCCTCAGCACCGGAATCAACGCCAGCCTTCTTTCGCACCCACATCCCCCCAGGCCCCGAACGGCCAAACTGGTTCGCTGCGCTCTGATTCGGCGCAGCGGCCTGCTTTAGTTTTCACTTAGAGCCCGCCTTCAGGCGGCGCCCGCGCCGGATCTCGTTTGTTTCGTCGTCCTGTCGGTTTCTGCCGACGACTGCACAACAAGGAGATTTCAATGCGCACCCCCGTGCCATTCAGAACCGCATTCCCGCTGCTCGCAGTCCTTTTTGCGACCGCATTCGGTGCTCATGCTCAGGCGCCGACATCACTTTCCACGCAAACCGTTGTACTCAATCAGCTCCCCAGCGAAGCCGCTGGTCCGTTGACGCTTGCCGCCGCGCTCGATCTGGCTCTTCGAGCCAACCCTGACATCACCGTAGCGCTTCGCGAACGCGAGGCCAGTGAAGGTACTGTGATCCAGGGGCGTGCGCGGCCCAATCCGTCCATTGAGTTTCTTGTGGAAGACACCCGCACTACGACGCGCACCACGACCGTACAGATCAACCAGCCCATCGAGCTCGCAGGCAAGCGAAGCGCCCGGATTGCGATCGCCGAGCGTGGCCGAGACATTGCCGACATCGAACTGGCCACTCGCCGTGCTGAGATCCGGGCCGCGCTCGTCAGCGCCTTCTTTGACGTACTTTCGGCGCAAGAGCGGACCCGGCTCGCGAAAGAGACCGTCATCCTTGCTGAGCGGGCCACTGGTGCCGTTTCCAAGCGTGTCATCGCCGGAAAAACCTCTCCCGTCGAGGAGACCAAGGCGCGCGTTGCGGAGGCTGGGGTTCGGGTCGAACTAGCCCAGGCGCAAGGTGAGTTGCGGGTCGCCCGTCAGCGACTGACAGGGCTCTGGGGCAATCCGATTCCACGATTCGAACGTGCAGAGGGAGACGTCGATGCGCTTCCTCCAGTGCCGTCCGTCAACGGTGTCGCGCAGCGGATCGAGGCATCTCCAGTCCTGAGGCGGGCTTCAGTTGAGATCACACGACGCGCTTCGATCACGGCTCTGGAGCGCGCCCGGCGCATTCCTGACCCGACGATCAGTGTAGGGGTGAAACGTGTCGAGGAACTTGGCCGCGACCAACTGCTCGTGGGCGTGTCGATCCCGATTCCCGTCCTCGACAGCAACCGCGGCAACCTCCTCGAAGCCCTCAAGCGGGAAGACAAGGCGCGGGATGAACATACTGCCCTGCGGGTCCGGCTTACTGGTGATGTCCTGCAGGCCCGTGAGCGGCTGAGCAATAGCCGGCTTGAACTCGAATCCCTGCGGCGCGAGGTGCTGCCCGGGGCGCAACTGGCCTACGACAACGCAACCAAGGGCTTTGAGCTGGGCAAATTCAGTTTTCTCGATGTCCTCGATGCCCAGCGGACGCTGTTCCAAGCACGTAACCAATACCTGCGTGCCCTGACCGACAGCCATCGGGCCGCGGCCGAAATCGATCGCCTTCTGGCTGATCGTATCTCTGAATAACGCAAGGAGGATTCCAAGATGAATCTGAAGAACATGACGACCCGGATCAGCCGAAAGCACCTGATCGCCGTAGCCCTCATCATCGCCTTTGGCGGTGTGGCAGGTGGCTTCATTCTGCACGGTGGGCAAGGCGCCTCGGAGAGCGAGAGCCATGCCCACACGGAGGAGCATGGGGATGCAGAGCATCACGGCGCCAAGGCAGACAAAGCACATGCCGAGGATGCCTCGCACGGCGATACCGAGCACCATGCCCAGACAAGCGGCCCGGGAGCGCACGGTGGAACGCTCCTCACAGACGGCACGACCCGTGCCGAGATTCAGCTGGATGAAAGTGCTGGCGAACCTATCATGCGCCTCTGGCTTCTTGACAATGGCAAGCCCGTTGCACCTGGCGCCGTCAAAGCCCACCTCACGCTCACCCGACCGACGGGTGAAGTGGAGCGGATGGAGTTTGTTGTCGACAAGGACAGCCTGAAAACGCGGGGGACGATCGCGGAGCCCCACGTATTCGAGGCCGTTGTCGTCGTCGAGACTGGGTCTCAAACTCGCCGCTTTATGCTCAACCGCGAGGAGGGCAAGGTCGAACTCAGTAACGAGCAGATCAAAGCAGCAGGAGTTGAGATCGATAAAGCCGGCTCAGCCCGGATTCAATCTTCTCTGCAACTTCCCGGTGAGATCCGCTTCAATGAGGATCGTACGGCACACGTCGTTCCCCGGGTCGCCGGGGTGGTTGAGAGTGTGTCTGCCAACCTGGGGCAGATCGTCAAGAAGGGGCAAGTGCTGGCCGTGCTGGCAAGCCCCGCGCTCTCGGAACAACGCAGCGAGTTGATGGCAGCGCAGAAGCGTCTGAGCTTTGCCAGGACGACCTACGAGCGGGAGAGGAAACTGTGGGAGGAGAAGATCTCCGCCGAGCAAGACTACCTGCAGGCGCGACAGGTGCTGCGCGAGGCCGAAATTGCCGTCGCCAACGTTCAGCAGAAGCTCACCGCCATCGGTGCCAGTGTAGATGCCGATGGCGGCCTCAACCGCTATGTGCTGCGTGCCCCCTTCGACGGAATGGTTGTGGAAAAGCACATTGCCCTGGGTGAAGCGGTCAAGGAAGACGGCCAAGTGTTCACGATCTCCGACCTGTCCACCGTGTGGGCGGAAATCAGTGTTCCGGCCAAGGATCTGGCCCGGGTCAGGATCGGAGAGAAAGTCACTATCAAGGCATCGTCTTTCGACTCTACAGCGACCGGCACTGTGGCCTACGTGGGCGCGCTCATCGGCGAGCAAACCCGCACGGCACGGGCTCGGGTGCTCCTCTCGAACCCTCAGGGAAGCTGGCGTCCTGGCCTCTTCGTCAACGTGGAAGTGATCTCTAGCGAAACCGAAGTGCCGGTCGCCGTGCTTTCTGAGGCCATTCAAAACATGGACGGAAAGAGCGTCGTGTTTGTCCGAGTCGACGGTGGTTTTGTGACGCAGCCCGTTCAGACCGGACGCAGTGATGAAGCGCACACCGAAGTCGTCTCTGGCATCAAGGCGGGTGCGTCCTACGCCGCTGCCGGCAGCTTCGTGCTGAAGGCAGAAATCGGCAAAGGCTCAGCTGAGCACGCGCATTAAGGAAAAGGGGAACGATCATGTTTGAACGCATCATTCGCTTTTCCATCGAGCAGCGCTGGCTCATCCTTCTGGCCGTTTTCGGGATGGCTGCGCTGGGGGTCTTCAGTTACCAGAAGCTTCCCATCGACGCCGTGCCCGACATCACCAATGTCCAGGTCCAGATCAATACCCATGCTCCTGGTTACTCCCCGCTGGAAACCGAGCAGCGGGTGACCTACCCCATCGAAACGGTGATGGCCGGGCTGCCCAACCTGGTCCAGACACGTTCCCTGTCCCGCTACGGTCTGTCTCAGGTAACGGTGATCTTCAAGGATGGGACCGACATCTACTTTGCACGGCAACTGGTGAACGAGCGGATTCAGGACGCCCGGGACAAGCTGCCTGCCGGTATATCTCCGGCCATGGGGCCGATATCGACCGGGCTCGGCGAGATCTACCTGTGGACTGTGGAAGTAAAGGAAGGGGCCAGGAAGCCGGATGGCAGCCCCTACACCCCCATCGACCTGCGGGAGATACAGGACTGGATCATCAAGCCACAACTGCGCAATGTGCCGGGCGTGACGGAAATCAATTCCATTGGCGGCTATGCCAAGGAGTATCAGGTCGCTCCCTTGCCGGAACGTCTGGCGGCCTACGGCATGACACTGCAGGAGATCGTCACGGCGCTGGAGCGCAACAACGGCAACGTCGGGGCCGGCTACATCGAAAAGCGAGGTGAGCAATACCTGGTTCGTGCGCCCGGACAGGTGAAGACCGAAGAGGACATCCGTAACGTCATCGTCGGTACCGCCCAGGGCCAGCCGATCCGCATCCGCGACGTGGCCGAGGTCGGCATTGGCCGTGAGCTGCGCACCGGGGCTGCCACCGACAATGGCCGGGAGGTAGTGCTCGGCACGGTCTTCATGTTGATCGGCCAGAACAGCCGGACGGTCTCCCAGGCCGTGGACAAGAAAATGGAGGAGATCAACCGCAATCTGCCCGCCGGGGTGGAGGCGGTCACCGTCTATGACCGCACCACGCTGGTGGACAAGGCCATTGCCACGGTGAAGAAGAATCTCCTGGAAGGCGCCATTCTCGTCATCGCCATCCTTTTCCTGTTCCTCGGCAACATCCGGGCCGCACTCATCACCGCCTGCATCATCCCGTTGGCGATGCTGTTTACCTTCTCGGGCATGGTAGCCAACAAGGTGAGTGCCAACCTGATGAGTCTCGGTGCGCTCGATTTCGGCATCATCATCGACGGTGCGGTGGTGATCGTCGAGAACTGCGTACGCCGGCTATCCCATGCTCGGGCATCCCTGGGCCGCCCCTTGAACCGGACGGAGCGCTTCCACGAGGTTTTCAAGGCATCCCGTGAGTCGCGTCGAGCGCTGCTTTTCGGGCAACTGATCATCATGGTGGTCTATCTGCCGATCTTTGCCCTGACCGGCGTCGAGGGCAAGATGTTCCATCCGATGGCCTTTACCGTCGTCATCGCGCTCCTGGGCGCGATGATCCTGTCAGTAACCTTCATCCCTGCCGCGGTTGCTCTCTTCATTGGTGACAACGTCTCCGAGAAGGAAAACCGCTTGATGCAGTTGGCCAAGGAAACCTACGCACCCGCGCTCCAGTGGGCCATGAACGCCAAGCCCGTCGTGCTCACGTTTGCCCTCGTGACGGTGATTCTCAGTGGTCTGATCGCTACGCGAATGGGGAGCGAGTTCATTCCGAATCTCAATGAAGGCGATTTCGCCATCCAGGCCCTTCGCATCCCGGGTACCAGCCTGACGCAGTCGGTAGCCATGCAGCGGCAGTTGGAGAGCCGGCTGAAGGAGAAATTCCCGGAGATCAAGCGCGTCTTTGCACGGACGGGTACGGCGGAAATCGCTTCGGACCCGATGCCGCCCAACATCTCGGATGGCTACATCATGCTCAAGCCCGAGAAGGACTGGCCGGAGCCCAGGCGAACCCGCGACGCCCTGCTTGAAGCCATTCAGGCCGAAGTGGCCACCTTGCCTGGCAACAACTATGAGTTCTCCCAGCCCATCCAGCTTCGTTTCAATGAGCTGATCTCCGGGGTCCGTAGCGACGTGGCTATCAAGGTCTTTGGTGACGACATGGACGTTCTGAACGAAACGGCCACGGAGATCGCCGCCATGCTTGAAAAAATCAATGGCGCCTCCGAAGTGAAGGTAGAGCAGACCACCGGCTTGCCGGTACTGACCGTTCAGATCGACCGGGAGAAGAGTTCCCGTTATGGGTTGAATGTCGGGGACGTGCAGGATGCCGTGGCGACGGCGATCGGCGGGCGTGAGGCTGGGACCCTCTTCGAGGGCGATCGTCGTTTCGACATTCAGGTTCGTCTTCCCGACAACCTGAGAAGTGATCTGGAGGCGATCAAGCGACTGCCGATTCCGCTGCCACGTGGTGGGGCTGTTGGAGATACCCGAGCGAACTTCATTCCTTTGGCCGAAATCGCCACCCTGGATCTGGCCCCCGGACCGAATCAGGTCAGCCGGGAAAACGGCAAGCGCCGGATCGTGGTGAGTGCGAATGTACGCGGGCGGGACATTGGCTCGTTCGTCGGGGAGGCCGAACAGGGGCTCGCACGAATCAAGGTACCCGCAGGATACTGGACAACTTGGGGAGGAACGTTTGAAAACCTGCAGTCAGCTACAGCACGCCTGCAGATCGTCGTACCCGTCGCTCTGCTCCTTGTCTTTGTGTTGCTCTTTGCCATGTTTGGCAACATCAAGGACGGACTGCTGGTGTTTTCGGGCATCCCGTTCGCCTTGACCGGGGGCATCATCGCCTTGTGGCTGCGTGACATTCCCCTTTCCATTTCGGCAGCAGTGGGCTTCATCGCCCTGTGCGGCGTTGCTGTGCTGAACGGCCTGGTGATGATTGCCTATATCCGCAGTCTGCGCGAGGAAGGCCAGGCGCTCGATCCTGCGATCCACGAAGGAGCCTTGACCCGCTTGCGCCCCGTTCTGATGACGGCATTGGTGGCATCCCTGGGCTTTGTCCCGATGGCGATCGCAACAGGGACAGGCGCGGAGGTACAGCGCCCCCTGGCCACCGTCGTCATTGGTGGCATCCTCTCATCGACCATTCTCACACTGCTTGTGCTGCCGCTGCTGTATCGCCTGGCACACGGCTCGGATGAGGACATCGGAAGGGATGATGCGCCTGGGGCAAACTGATTATTTTCCTGAGTGCTCATTCGCTCAAGCCTGCCGGCCGTCAGATACAACAACGACCTGCAGGCTTGCAGCGCATCAGGTCATTCACCCTTCGCGGCTTTGACCACCCCGGCCCGCTTCAACGTTCGCCAAGGCGCAAGCAATAAGCTGTTCAGCATGCAGGCGCCCCCAAACCAGAGCCCGGAGATAATCAACTGTCCCAAGGCCTGCTTCCAGGCCGGCGCATTCGACGCTGCAATCTGCAGCGTCATCGCCAGACAGAAGAAGCTCAAGATAGACACTTGGATCCAGCCTGCCGCCGGCATCAGTCGGCTGGGAACCAGTTTCGCTTCCGTTCGTGAAGCTTTCAACTGACCAGACCGATGGAGCCAACGAACCTCTCGATCGGTCAGATCATATTTTGTCTGGATTTCCAGCACCTGCTGACGTGCTACTTTGGGCGGTTCAAAACCAAAGCGGTACCGGAAGAAGTTTGAATTATCCAGCGCCATGCTGTTTCGTTTTTCTTGCGTCCATGTAGCCAGCACGAGTTTGATCGAGCCAGGGATGAAATACTCGTTGTAGTCTCGGGTGGCCTTGCGCTGTTCGCCAATGAGGTTGATCTGGATGCTGTCTTGTGGGGCCGACTGCTGCTCTTTCATGGTGACGTTCACTTAGCGTGGTTGGAAACCTTTTCAACCCTCGTAGTAGTCTCGGCCCGCAATGCGCTGCGAAGGGATGACATTAATCTGGATCGTCGGCCCGGCCGAGCGTGCCAAGGCGGCCATTTTGTCGAGGGGTTTGCGTGCCTCGAAGTGGGCTACGGCGGCGGCGAGCAGATTGCGTAGCTGCGCTGACGAATCTTCGGTCCACAGATGGCCGTTGTAGAGTTCGGTTGCAAGATCTGCATCGGGATCGGTTGGCGCGATTCGACTGAGGAAGGCCTGCAGGTCTGGGTCAGCAACCGCCTCGTTCAGACGCCCGTCACGAATCAGCAACAACAGCACCTTGGCGATTGGGTCAGCGTCAATGACCGCCGCGCGGGCAACCGCAATCTGGAGTCGGATCGTCCTGAGCAGATCCAGGTCAATGCCACTGCCGCCGCGCATGGTTCCGTCGCCGGTTAGCAGCCAATCAATCGAAACCCTGAACACCGTTCGGACTGCATGCAGGAACTCCGCACCGGGTTTTTTCAGCCCACGGGCGGCGTCGCTGGTGAAGCCTGCCGAAACACCCAACCTGCGGGCAAATTCAGCTTGGCTCAGGCCCGTGTGCGAAATCACATGGGTCAGCCTCGCTGCAAAGCCTTCCAGGCCAGCGCTTGAGCTGTGGGAAGATGCTTGATCCATCATTCTCTTAAGGCGTATAGTTGTCTCTATAGATAATGCACTGTCTCTCTTAAAGATAGACTACTCTTGAATGCCGATGAAGTCACTCCGCTCGGTCATGGACGCTGTAGAGATCATTTATCGCCTTCGCCGCCTTGGTAAAAGCCAGGCGCAGATTGCTCGCGACTTGGGTGTCACCGGGGGCGTGGTTAATAACGTTATCCACGACCGGATCACCGCATACGAGGTGGCAAGTCATATTGCGGGTTTGTTGACATGCAGGATCGAGGAGCTTTGGCCCGCACGCTATACCTTCAAGCCGCGCGGGCCGTCAGCCCATCGTGGCGTTCAAAAGGAAGGAACGCCATGGCCTGATCAATAATCGAATTGTCAGGCCAGGAAAAGCAAAGCCCCCAGAGCTGACACTCAGGGGGCTTCACAGAACTGCTTGAAGTGGGGACTTCATGGCGGATTCTGCGATTCCCAAGCCCGCCTGTCAAGGCCGGGCGGCCTTAACCATCTCCCAATACATATCGCCGATCACGTTGCGAGAGCAGCGTGCGTCGGCCCGACCTGGAGAAATGGCTGGCTTCTGTCGGCTCGGCCTCCCATGGCAAACCGGAGAATCGCAATGAGAAAAATCCGTCAGGTATTGCGCCTGCATTTTGAAGAGCAACAGAGCCGTAGGTTGATCGCCCGCAGCCTAGGCTTATCCCGCGACGCCGTTTCCGACTACATTACCCGCGCAGCGGCTACCCGTCTGCCGTGGCCATTGCCTGACGACATGGACGATGCGGCATTGGAGCACCGGCTGTTTCCACCGGTGGTAGCACTTGCCCCCGCGCGTAAGCCTGAGCCAGACTGGCCCAAGGTACATCAGGAACTAAAGCGCAAGGGCGCGACCCTTCAGGTCCTGCATGAAGAATATTTGAGTGAATATCCCAACGGTATTGCCTATAGCCTGTTCTGCCTGCGCCACAGGGAGTTCACTCAGACGCTGAAACGCTACATGCGGCAAGTGTATGTGGCCGGAGAGCGCGTCTTTGTTGACTACGCTGGGCCGACGATGACTGTTGTCGATCCCGTGAACCGAACAATGCGGAAGGCGCAAGTCTTTGTCGGTGTTCTGGGGGCATCGAATTATATTTACGCGGAGGCCCACTGGTCGCAAAGTTTGACGGACTGGATTGCCGCCCACTGCAGGATGTTTGAACACCTCGGCGCCGTGCCTGCCGTAATTGTGTGCGACAACCTCAAATCAGCGGTCATCAAGGCCAGCCGCACGGATCCTGTCATCAACGCCACGTATCAGGACATGGCCGATCATTACGGCACACTGATTTTGCCTGCACGCGCTTACAAGCCGAAGGACAAAGCCAAGGCCGAAAACGGCGTCCTGATCGTGGAACGTTGGATCATGTTCCGACTGCGCAAGCGGGCGTTCGGCGGCCTTGCCGAGTTGAACGAGGCAATCCGAGCTCTACTGGTAGAGATCAATGCCCGTCCGTTTCAAAAGCTGCCAGGCTGCCGTCAGAGCAATTTTGAAACTATCGATCGTCCCGCGATGCGGACGTTGCCAGCGACGCCCTATGAATATGCTGAATTCCGCAAGGTTCGCGTCGGACTGGACTATCGCATCGTTGTAGACGAAGTTCCCTACAGCGTCCCGTTCAACCTGGTTCGGCAAGAGGTAGAGCTTCGCCTCACTGCGGCGGTAGTCGAGGTACTTCACCGCGGCAAACGGGTGGCAAGCCACGCACGCAGTAACGGTACCGTGCCAGTCATCGATCCGCAGCACATGGAGGCGGCCCACCGTCATTTCGGCTTGTGGGGAGCAGACCATGCACTGGAATGGGCTGTGCAGACGGGCGCACATGTCCACCGTATCTTGGAAGCGATGCTTGTTGGGATGCGAACCCGCGAACAGGGGTATCGGGCACACAACGGGCTGAAGCGTCTGGCTAAGGATTTCGGTAACGAACGGCTCAACATGGCCTGCCACCGTGCGATAGAGATCGGCGCGCCATCCCTGTCGAGTGTTCGTTCAATTCTACGAAACAATTTGGACCGTCAGCCTGCCGAATCGCAGGATCGTCGGGAAGCCAACTTTGAGCACCCGAATCTCCGGGGCTCGGACTATTACAGTTAAGCGAAGGATTGACGAATGCTGACGAACGACACGATGCGCAAGCTCAACGAACTGAAGCTGTTTGGCATGGCCCGAGGTTTTGATAATCAGCTAAGCAGTGCTGCGGCGGCCCACCTTGCTTTTGAGGAGCGCTTGGGCCTTCTGGTGGACCAGGAGGTTACTTACAGAGAGAACCGGCGCTTGAAGCGTCTGTTGCAGGTGGCTAAGTTGCGAGAGAGTGCCTGCATGGAGGATATCGACTATCGGGCGGGACGCGGACTGGATCGCAGTGAAATGGCCTCGCTGGGTCAGTGCAACTGGGTTCGCCATGGTATCAACATGATCATCACCGGAGCGACGGGCGGGGGCAAGACTTGGCTGGGTTGCGCACTGGGAAATCAGGCATGCCGGCAGGGGCTGACGGTAACGTTCCAGCGGTTGCCCCTGCTTCTTGAAGAACTGGCCATATCTCACGGAGATGGGAGTTTCTGCAAACGCCTGAGTGCATTGGCAAAGGTAGATTTGCTGATCTTGGATGACTTCGGGATTGCAGTGTTGAACGCTGTCGGACGCAATGATTTACTGGAGGTGATTGAGCAGCGTACTGGAAATCGCTCGACGCTGATTACCAGTCAGTTGCCAGTGGATCGGTGGCATGACTACTTGAGCGGGGGGAACCCGACGATGGCGGACGCGATTCTGGATCGATTAGTGAGCGGAGCGCATCGGATGGAACTCAAGGGGGAGTCGATGCGCCGGTTGCGGGGAAGGAGCGCATCGCTCGGCACATGAACGCCTGTTTTTGTAACGGAATTCAGAACCCGCCGACCTGGCGGGTTTTTTTATTTCACCATGACTCCAGCCCGGCACTTCGCTGGACTACGCCAAGACTAGATACAGCAGGTTTATCAATAACTTAGGCGAGTTCATCATATGCCGGTGCTTTCTGAAACTTGACCCGACTTCCTCTCTGCTGGCCCCTAGAAGGCTCCTGGGAACCGGGTCTTTCCAAGGAGTCATCGTGGCAAAAATCAAGCTCACCAAGTCCGCTGTCGATGCAGCACAACCACAGGCGCAGGCCGTCGAACTCCGGGACACGCTGGTGCCCGGCTTCTTGTGCAAGATTACCCCGTCGGGCCGCAAGGTTTTCATGCTCCAATATCGGACGAACGCCGGCGAGCGCCGCAAGCCCGCCTTGGGCCAGTACGGGGAACTGACCGTCGAACAGGCCCGCTCGCTCGCGCAGGAATGGTTGGCCCAGGTACGCCGGGGTGATGATCCCGGCGCAGCCAAGGCGGAAGCCCGCAAAGCGCCCACCGTCGAGGAGTTGTGCAAGAAGTTCATGGAGGATCACTCCAAAAAGCGCAACAAGCCCAGCACCCGAGTCGGCTATCAAGGAGTCATCGACCGCTGCATCATCCCGTTGCTGGGCCGCAAGAAGGTCCACGACGTGAAGCGCCCTGACATTGCCGGACTGATGGAAAAACTATCGTATAAGCAGACCGAGGCAAACAAGGCGTTCAGCATCCTGCGCAAGATGTTCAACTTGGCCGAGGTGTGGGGCTATCGGCCTGACGGCACCAATCCTTGCCGCCATGTCCCGATGTTCCCTGCCGGCAAGTCCACCCACCTTATCAGCGACGAGGATATGGGCAAGCTGTTCCGGCAGCTCGACAAGATCGAGGCCGAGGGGCTGGAGAACTACGTCATCCCGTTAGCGATCCGCCTGCAATTCGAGTTTGCCGGCCGCCGTGGCGAAATCGTCTCGCTCGAATGGGAATGGATCGATCTGGAAAACCGCCGCGTCGTCTGGCCCGACAGCAAGACCGGCGGCATGTCCAAGCCCATAAGCGAGGAAGCCTACCGGCTGCTTTCGACGGCGCCGAGGCCGGAAGGCAATCCCTACGTACTGCCGTCGCCGCGCCATCCAGGGCAACCCTTGACCACGGGCGAGTATTACGGCGGCTGGAGCCGTGCGCTCAAAGCGGCGGGTGCAACGCATGTGGGGACGCACGGCATCCGCCATCGCTCGGCGACCGACATTGCCAATTCAGGTATCCCGGTCAAGGTCGGCATGGCCCTGACGGCTCACAAGACTGTGGTGATGTTCATGCGCTACGTCCACACCGAGGACAAGCCGGTGCGGGAAGCCGCCGAGCTGGTGGCCAATCGGCGCAAGACAATCACGGGGGCGCGCCGTACCGAAGAGGTGAAGGCATAATCCGGTGAAAGGTATCCGTTCCGTCGCTAGTGGTCTGCTTTGCAAATGATGAAACCATCTGATTCGCCCAAGACCCGTCAGAACAAAGGCTATTGGTAACAAGACGGTTCCACTATTTCGCAAGCACTACACTAGCAGCACCTTCGGCGCTGCTAGCGACTGCAAGGCGACCAAGTTGGTAGCGAACCAATGCAAGTCGGTCGTCAGCGCGCAAAGAGTCAAAAAATCAGGCCGTCAAGTCAAGCGTTCGCTTTGCGCGCTGCCAGTTTTGCCTCAAGCAGACGATAGGCTCTCTTCTCATCAAGCTTCAGCAGGTTCTGTTCGTTCTGTAAAAGGTCAGCCAGCACCGGTGTCACAACATCGAACAGTGCCGGCAGCAGCGCCTCGCCGATTGCTCGCGGCTCTGCAAGGTCCTCCAGTAGTCCCGACATTTCGCCGTGAGCGAGCTTGTTGCGGCCTTCTCGATAGACCTTGTGGACTGCGACATCCACCGTGAGCACGCCCTCGGGCACGGCCTCACCCTCAGGCTTGAGCGCAGTCTCGGCGAAGCTTGTCATATCGCTCGCCTTGCCACCTGCGCCCGACAGCCCGTCGGCGGCACAGCCATAGTTGACCACTGCCATGAAGTCGGAAGCCTCACGACGAGCTTCACCGACCCAGTACAGTGCATTCGCCCAGCGTTCGACGAGATGCAGCGCATGTCCGCTTCGTCGTCCATCGACGTAGTGCTGCAAGACGCACCCGGCGGCATCCAGGAAGGATTGTTCGCCTGCCATCTTGGCGGCCAGTGCACCGGGGCGTCCACCAATGCCAGGCATCTGTACGCTCGATCCACGCAATATCCGTCCGTCTAGCGTGGTCGCGAACCGGTCCTCTGCAAAAAGATGCTGCCTGCCAGCTTTGGTAAAGCGTCGCGCATCCTCGACCTGGAACCTCAGTCCGATTGCGTCAATCGCAAGTCCCACCACCACCGACGCTTTGAAATGGGACCGCGCATGCTCATGCCCTTCCATCCGGATGGTCGCTACCCAGCTGTAATGGCGTAGCGTACGCAGAACATCCAACGCATGCGATGCACGGCGGCCACTCTCGGCGACAGTTGATCGAGCGGTCAACTCCTCCATGTCCAGTTCACGGGCCTCGACCTGGTGGATGAGCTCGCGGACCTCCGAGTCCTTGACAAAGGAATCGAGCCATTCCGCTCTTGGCAGGAATCGCACTGGTCCCACGGCAAATGCCGGCACGGCCTGATCCGAGTGAAACAGATGGCAAGGGATATGCCGGTCGACATCGGGACTTGCGCTGGCGGCAAGCTGCTGCAGGCGCGCTTGGTAGTCGTCGACGAGCGCAGCGTAAAAATCGTCACCGAGCACCATGTCCTGCTCATTCTGACCGCCCGGTACTTCTGGAAGGCGCGATTGGCAGTCGCGAAGCGTGTCCCCGATCGCCTGGAACGAGAGCTTCATGAAGGCCTCCCGGTCAATTGTCTGGCGCAAGGCTTCGAGTGATTTCCAGCTTTGCTGTGACAGCATGTGAGCTGCGTCCACGCCGACTTGTGTGACCGGATACTGACCGCCTTGGGACACCGAAATGGCAAGCGGAACCAAGGGGTTTGCGCTGAGGGCTTGCCACTGAGCAAAGGGCATCGCCTTCGCCTTGATCACGTCCTCGACAATCGTCTCCATGAGCTTTCCAGCGGGCGTCTCTTTTGCACCGCCCGAGCTTCCAAATTTGTTCTCTCTTGCCACTTCCCCTCCTACTTAGCCCAATATGGGGCTGGCGCTACACACAACCAGCTTCATTGATCCGCGGGTCATGGCCACATATAAGTGCTGTGCGCTCATGCCCTCCGTATTCAGCACGACCGCCACTTCCGCCTCCAGCCCCTTGAGCAGCAGCGTGCTGCCGACTGCACGCTTGGGTAACGGGCGGCCCAACAACCGGTTCTCTTCCCGCACGCACCTGGCAGCCTCCGCAAGCGGGACGTTTCCTGCCGAAGCTCCACGGAGCGCCTTGAGCACGCCGTAAAGAATGGCGGGCCGATGCACACGCACATTCGGCATTTCGCGCAGCTCCGACAACAGTGTTGCGGCTGCGGCGATGGACGGGGCGCGCTGGAACGCCAAGGCACAGCTCTCCGCTGCGGACGGCGGATTCCTCGCGGTTCCTCGGGTCAATGACTCCAGACGCCGTGTCAGCTCTGCGACACCCACATTGGTCATGACGCTTTGCGCCAGCGCCAGCAACTGTCCCAATGCCCCTGCAGATGCAACGTCGAAGCTGTTTCCGAAGGCAATGAGGTCTTGTAAGTCGACTGCCTCAACGGTCGAGGCCCCTGGCGTCTGGCTTGCGAAGTTCTGCTGGCTCAAACGGTTACGGCTGTCCGCAATAAGCAGTACATGTCCGTCGGCGGTGGGCGGCAGTGTCCGTGCGGCAGCTAGTCGCTGCGGGTGGTCGTTGGGCGGGACGGTCTGAACCCACGTCACATGTGCTAGGGCCTGTTCTCAATTGCTGAATCATCGGCATGCCAAATGGAAGCCGTGTCAAAAAAGTTGTTTACGGTCAATGACATAGCAAGGGGGCTGTTCACAGCGGTCTGAATCTGCTTATATCCTGATTTTTCGGCTGAGCTCAGGATGGATCGGAAGATGCTGCGCGACGACCAGTGGGCGCGCATTGAACAACTCTTGCCCGGCAAGGCGACCGACCGTGGTGTTACGGCCAAGGACAATCGGCGCTTCGTCGAAGCGGTGCTGTGGATCATGCGCACGGGCAGTCCGTGGCGCGATCTCCCGGAGGAACTGGGGCATTGGCACCGGACCTTCGTTCGCTTCTCGCGCTGGCGCGAGAAAGGGGTGTGGGAGCGGGTTGCCACAGCGCTGCGTAGCGAGGCCGACATGGAATATCTGTTCCTCGACTCGACGATCGTGCGCGCCCACCAACACGCTGCCGGCGCCCAAAAAAAGCGGGCGACCCGCAAATCGGCCGCTCGCGGGGTGGATTGACCACCAAGTTGCATGTGGCGGTGGATTCCCTGGGCAATCCAGTGCGAGTCATTCTCACGGCAGGTCAGATCTCCGATATCGGACAAGCGGGCGCACTCATCAAAGATCAGCCCGCCGAGTTCATTGTGGCCGACAAGGGCTACGACTCGGATGCCTTTATCGAAACCATCACGGCGCAAGGCAGCCAGGCGGTCATTCCACCTCGCGCCAACCGACTCAACCCGCGTACCTTCGATCGCCATATCTACAAGGACCGCAATCTGATCGAGCGCTTCTTCTGTCGGATCAAGCAATTCAGACGTATCGCTACGCGCTACGACAAACTCGCACAGTCATTCCTGTCCTTCGTTCATCTCGCTTGTGCTTTCGTCTGGTTGGCGTAATTGAGAACAGGCCCTAGTGGTCCGGTGCGAACATCCACCGACTGACCAGCCACCAACAGGCGCCGGGCCTCCAGAAGCCACTGTCCGAGTGCTTCCGCACCGGCATTGCGCCACCGCCACGGCGTGGCCAGTTCCGCCACGACCGGGAAATGCGCACACACTTGCTGCTCCCAGTTGGCCAAGGCGTTACCACCGAAGCCGAAGATGCCTTGCATCGGATCGCCAAGCACGCAGGCCGGCAGAATCAGAGAGAGAAAGTAGACGAGATAGTGCTGAGGCACCGAACAGTCCTGATACTCGTCAACGATAAGGTGCGCATAGGACGCTTTCAGGACCTCGCTGACGTGTCCGGCCTGCAACAGCTTCCAGGCGAATTCGCGGATCGCCGGGTAGTCTCGCGCTGGCGTGGCAAGCCGCAGGATGTCCGGGTCGTGACCGCTGCGACCCGGAAAGCTCGCAATCAACCGAATGGCCCAGCCGTCGATGGTGCTCAATCGATAGGCACTGTGCGGCACACCGGCACGATCCAGCCGGCCACGAAGTGCTGCCACGCCAGCATTCGTGTGCGTGAGCACGAGGATAGGTTTGCTACCTCGGTGAGCAGCCAGAGCGTGAGCGATCAACTGCGTCTTGCCGCACCCGGCCGGTGCTGTAACGGTACCGCGGGCAATCGCGCGCAGGTCGATTTCAGCGGGGGCCATGGGCTGCCCACGCAGATACCTGGTCCACCAGTGCTTTGAAGCCTGGATCGCATAGCGGCAAGTCCGGCGCCACGATGGTCCTTGCTACGTCCTCCATCCAAGAGATGGACTTGAACCAACCGGCCTTGCGGATGCGCGCTGCCTGCCCGAGCATGGCTCGGCTTGGTACTGACAGCGCTTGCGTGTTCTGGATTTCGTCCCAGACGGCCTGAACGGTCAGCGTGTTGTTCGAGACCGTGCGTAGGTGTTCATGAATCAGGTCGCCATGCAGGTCGTGGGCATATTTGATCAAGTGCTGACACGCCACCGGCGTGAGGCTGCCAAATAGTTCGTCCTCCAATGCGCGGCCTGCGCGGTAGGCAACGACTGCGCCACCGGCCTGCAGAAATGCCTGTTCGATGGCGGGTGTGGGCTTCTTGTCGTCATCACGTACCACCATCACCCTGTAGCCTAACGACTGGAAGGCCGCCGCGCGAGCATAGGGGCGGTCCGGCTCGCCACCGCCACAGTCGACCATAGCAATGCCCTGTGCTGCCAGGGACACGCCGCCGTGTTCAACCCGGTGCAAATCCAGGCCACGCAGAAGTCCGATCTCGCTGGCTCCTTCGCACACGATCACGGAGCCAGCCAGAAAGGCCTCGGGATAAAGGCGGATGGTGCTTTGGGTGTCGTTGTCAGTACCCACCATGCGGGCTTCGTGACGGTGGAGACTACGGCGCAGCACGAAGAGCTGGCCGCCCGACAACTCCCTAAGCGCTACCGGCGAATGCGTAGTGAGAAACGCCTGCAGCGGGGCCGCTTCCTTCGCTCCGAGAGAGCCGAGAAACCGAGCAATGCGGTGTGGCTCAAGGCCGTACTCCAGTTCGTCCGAAAGGACGATCGACGCTTGGCTGGCAGCTCTACGCTGCAGACCAGCCACCAACAGGCGAGTGGACCCGACGCCGAGACTGCGAAGCGGGATGCCGCCCTCGTTGTGCAGGGAGATGGTCCCGCCTCCGAACGACACGGAATGCGAGTCGAGCAGTGCTCTCGCCTTCGCGCCGATGTGGACGCCGAGTTCCTGAGCGGTCGCAGCGACGATCCCCAGCGCTTCTCTCAATTGCTGCTCGGCCTGATCGCCAAAGGTGCCGCGCGCATCTCGCGCAGCCTTCACAAGTGCCGCCGAGGCATCAGCGCGCTCCTCCGAGATGCGGTTCAGGACCGAGCCTCGTTGCCAGCCCAAGTTGTAGTCAGCGAGCGCACCGATGCGTGTCGGCGCCAGGGCCAGACGGTCCTTCCACGCGAGTGCCTTCACCAGACCTTGCTGGGAGGCTCGGTCGGAGATGAGAGTCCAGGATGGCTCCAGGTCGCTGGCGACTGTCAGATTCAGGCAGAGAACCACTTCTGCACCAGCGGACGGCTCGTCTTCGACAACGCCCGTGGCGGCGTGATAGCCGCGCAGAAACGCACCGAAGCTCTCCAGGGCACTCATGCTGTCATCTAACGCACCCAGCGTCAGCGTGATGCTGATGGGAGCGGTGATGTCCAGGCCGAAAAAGTCAGCGTCGGAAATCTGAACATTGCGCCTAGCGCCCAAGCACAGGTCGATCGCATCCAACACCGTGGATTTTCCGCTGTCGCCCGTGCCGATTAGACAATTGATGCCAGGCGATGGACACCACACCAGTTGCTGGATGCCACGAAAGTTGGAGATCTCGATCTTTCTTATTCTTGCCATTGGGTGCCCCTGTGATGATGTGCGGCCTGTTCTGCTTAGAAAGCCCTGGTGCAGAAGCACATTGAGAATGTGTTCGATTCTTTGCGCTGCCTGCGGTCTTCCGCAGGACATCGCCTGAGTTCCAATAGCCGGCGGTCATATCGAGAACCACCGATGCAACTGGCTCAACTCATGTCTTCGGCGCGTCTTTCGCTTCGTAGATCCGTCGGGCTAGAAGGCTGGCGAAGATCAGATACTGAGCGGCCTTCTCCGGGTCGAGATCATGATTTAGCGAATGAGCCTTGGGATTGCGTATGCCAAGGTAAGCACCGACTAAAATTTGCATGAAACCCTTCTGATCATTTCTGCCCGACTCCGTGTCAAGTTCGCTGAGGATCAGGTGCGGCTTCTCCAAACTCAATGCTTGCGTCGCAAGAGCCGCACCGTCGAGGTCCAAGCCGGTGCGCTCTCGTATCAGATCAAAGATTGCAACGATTGAGTTCAGAACGGCATCGCGGTAGTGTCCGTTCACATAGTGCTGAAAGGCATGAGCGAAGATGACCGGATGTAGCAGTTCTTCGAAACCAATGCTTGGTTGCGTACCTGCTCCGCTGCGCGCATGCGTTTCTGCCCTGGACTCTACCTGTGGTAGATCACGTGCAAGGATGTCGTCATAATCGTTGACGTCTCCAAACCCAATATGCCTTCCGAGGTTTCCCATGTCTTGCTCCGGGAAACCCGCATCCGTCCAAAGTTTGCGAAGCGATTGGTAGTCTGTTTTCAAATAACCATTCACCAATTTTGCACCGGCTTTATCGTCATCCGCGAGCAAACCCTGAGCGTCGATTGCTTTCTGGCGCATCGCACGAAACACAGCATTTACTTTTAAATACCATTCAAGCATCGAGGCTCCCCATATTCAATTTTCATCCGAACCAGCTGAGGCATCGGCGATACCAGGAAGGGCGCTGGCCGCAGATGCTGCCTGTATTGCCAAGTCGGGCACCTTCTTTCGCTTTGGCTGCTTCTTCGGTGATTTTGCAGTAGTACCTGAAAGGTGCGCATTTTTACTGATGTCGCTTGGCAAGTACCGGCGACCCGGTACTTTGACAATAACGACGTGTCTCGGCTCACTTTCACCTGATCGCCGTATGGTGCGACATTCCATCAAAGATCGGATGTGTGGTGTACCTTCAAGTTTCGGCGCGGTTAGATCAAGGACAAGCAGGAACCCCAATCGAATACTCACATTCTGGTAGTCAGTAGTTTGTCCCGCGTAATGACTCGCCAGCGAATCAAATGACCCATCGTCCATTTCACGCTTGATTTCGATCACCATGCGTTCTCCCGTGGCCTTCAGGGCCACGTCGGCGCGGCCCCCGCCAAGGTTTGTGGGCTCCATTTCACCTGATGCTGATTGAGTGCTTATCCAGCGGAAATAATCGTCTTGAAGTGCGCTCTCTGGTGGCAGGGTGCCATCAGACTTCTCAAACAGATAGGCGACCGATGGATCATCCTTCTTTGTAATTTCCAGACGATTTTTAAGAAATCTGGTCGTCCACAGTAAAACGGTGCCGAACAATTTGGCACCTCGAACACTATCCCTGTAGTCCGGGTGATGCTCCACCGAGGCCAAGCAATGGTCAAAGATATCGATCTCCGCCGTGCTCAATCCTTCGAGACTGAACGCATAGGCGTTCGAGACTACTTCGATTACGCGCCGCTCGGTTTCTTTACTGCAACGGGCTTGTGACAGTACGGCAGCGACCGGCGCCCAAACGGTGGCTGCCTCAGTGGGGTTTCGCTGAGCCCCTGCATCAGCGGCCATAAACCGATCAATGCCGCTCAGGATCGCATCGGCCTCGGGGACCTGCTCGTGCTCGCGGTTTTGTTTGAGCCAGCATTTCAAAAGATATGCTTGCCCTTCGCGCTGCGCGATCGAAGACACGATCCTGGGACGCAGCAAAGTCTCCAAATATCCATCTCGGCTGCGTTTCAAGATCGTTCGCCCCGCGCTGTAAGCAGCCAGCACCTGACATTCGATCACAACCCTAGGTTCCCACCAGCTAATCTGCTGCAAACTGTCGGCAAGCGACGCAAGCGTTCCTGCAAGATCGTTCCAGCATGCAGCCTGTATATGCCGTGCGCCCAACCATGTTGGCGAATTTTCGTCGGCATGCCAGGCAAGGAGTTCGAAGGCTGATTTCTGAATCGTCGCGCTGCGCGCTCTCAACTCAATGTTGGTCTTGTGGGCATCGAAGTCCGTCAATAATGTGAGACATTCCCCATACAGCGCTGCCTCCGGTGCCGCTTCCTTCAATGATTCAGCTTTCTTGAACCACTGCAGGGAATCCAGAAAGATGGCATTTGCCATCTCTCTCTTCGGTTCGTCGAGCGCAGCTGCGAGACCTGCCATCCCCAACTCAAAGCTAGCTTCATAGGCTGCGTCTTCGCACTCGGAAAAGATGCGTAGCTTTTCCACCAACTCCGTTTCGCGCCAATGCGAGTGGGCGATTCCCATAATCTTGGCGGCATGACGAAGAAAATGCGGTTCGTCGGAAATTTGAATGCCCAACAAGGCATCCAGCAGGCGAAGCTGCATCCGACGATCAGACGCAGCCAGCCGGAAAGCTCCCTCAAGTGCTACAGCTCGGGCATAGCCTGTGATCGCACCGGAAACATCAACCGCTTTCTGCAAGAAAGCCATGAATACGTCATTTGCAGTACCGTCCGGCAATTGGCAAGAATTCAGCGCGTCGACCATTTCGATCAGCACAACATCACTTATGGCGGCTCGTACCAAACAATCGATCAGGTCTTTCCATGGATGTACATCCTTGACCAATGCGTCGCTCGCATCTCGGAGAACCGCAGACAAAATTTCGCCAGCAAAAGGGGATGTCCCCAGCGCTGGCGTAGCCTCAACAATTACTTCGAATCCGCCCAGATTGTCGACGCTCGGCAGTTCCCCTTGGCTCAACAACGTATGCAGCGTAACTTCCACTGGATGCAGTTGAGCCCCCTGTGCGGTCATTACCACAGGTAGCCTCCATTTGTGGCTTCTCTGCGATGGCTTTCAGGAACGTGATCGATCATCGCTTTCGAGGTTACGCCTGCAACGAAAATCTGGAGATGGGGAAGTTCGTCACGAATGTCTTTCAACCCCGAGAGCAATTCACGAAGATCTTCTGGCGCGATTTCCTGCGCAGCGGGCGAATCGATCATGATCAAGCCAGGGTGTCGTCCGACGCCCTTTCGTTCACCGACCTGAATCATGGCGAGAACTGTGGCGACCTTCAGCCTCAGGCGCTCACCTTTCGTCACTTTGCTGAACGATGTCTCGGCGCCACCCTTCGTCAAGATCAGATTCGCATTTCCACGCAGTTGGGCCTTCGACAAGCTGTGCATGCCAAAGCGCTGGGCGAAGTGAAGAAGACTGGCGGAAACCTCGCCTAGGAACTCGTCTCGGACGGCTTTGGACCGTGTTTCCGTCTCGCTGACAATGGCTTTGAGCACGGCAGCTTCGTCATCCGTAACATCATCGCTACCAGGATCAAAGCCTGCTTCTTCAAGGCGACCTTCAAGTACAGCGATCTCGTTGGCAAGTAGCTTTCGAGCCTCGAACGACCCAAGCTGAAGTGTCAACGCTTCACTCTTGGTCTGGATGTTCTCTAGATCCGTTTGCAAGGCCTGGAGACTTTCATCGGCCAAATTGCGATTCTTTTGGGCTTTGTCGAATGCCGCTTTTGACGCTTTGACGCTCGCCTCAAGTTCTTTTCTCAGAACATCCGCGTCCTCGCTGCTCGAAATATTCTCTCCGCACACAGAGCATGAATGGCTAGTCGCCTCATTTTTCTTCCGCGCCTGATCGATTTCATGATCACAACGCGGGCAGCAACTCGGGTCGAGCAAACGAAAGACTGAACCCGCCGCCATCGAATCTTGGTGGGCCTGTAATTCACGGCGATCTTGCAGATAGGCAGCGCTGGCCTGCTGCTCAGCGAGCGTCTCTCGATCAAACCGTTCTTGCATTGCCTTCTCTCGACGTTTGGTTTCTGAGTACCTGCTGCTAAGAACAGATAGCTCAGCCTGGATTGCCTCATCCGACGGTTGCGAATTCAATGCTTCTCGTTTCTCTGCAAGCGTTGCTTCGATTTCCTTGACGCGGGCTTGCTTGGCACGTGCACCCTGATTGCGACGGCGGGCCTCCAGCTCATTTCCAGACTCGACGAGTTTCAGTGCCGCTGCTGCTGTGGCCAGCGTCGAAACCCATGGAACGCCGAGGTACATTTGCATTAAACGCGCTTGAGTTCCTGTCGTGGCGGGCAGATCACCGAGCACTACGTCATAGTTTGTGCCGATGAACATCGCGCCTGACAATGCAGGCCAGCCATGAACGACTGCATGGCCGGTCTTTTCTTCGGAGTCACTTTCACGCCATGTCGCAAGTCCCTCCATGGAGAACGCACGCAGAAAGAAGTCCGACATGACCATCTCGAACTGCTTATCACTATTGAAGGACGCGAGTACCGTAGGGTTTGCTGTTGCCGATGACCGTCGGCTTAGCGTGCCAGAAGCTCCGCTTTGACAATCGAGTTGCACCTCATGCTCAAGTCCATCAAGATCGAATCGCAGGCAAGCGTTGTGTATCCAGCTCTTGACGTCATCTTGAAGATTCGGAGATGGCTTGCCGCGCATCAGCCATCGCACGACTTCGATGATCGACGACTTCCCGCGCAGGTTGCGATCCGTCATCATTCCCCATAGTCCTTCATTCAGCTCTGGCCATTCAAAGGTGTAGAGTCCGTCGTCCTCAACGCCTTGCTTAGTTCCACCGAAAGCTATACTCAAGAGCTTCATCCTGCGTGGAGCGGGTAGCACCGGGGTTGGCACGATATGCCGTGCGGTCAAAACTGACTCCACGCGACTCGTATCGACCTTGGCTCGGCTTGCGATGGCGTCCAGCCATTCCATGCTCTCTTTTGCCATATCTTCCCCTTCAGACGGTTTGTTTGAGTTGATTTAGTCTTCGTTGTACATCCGTACCAATCGGAGGAATGATCCCGCCAAGTTGGGTTTGAGCATACGTCGCCTGCTCGTACTGCTTATCCTTCAGAGCACCGCCGCCTCGTGTGCCAGCGATTTCCGCAACCAAGGCCGCCCGTTGGGCATACCATTCAAGAATTGGCTCCTGTACGACAGCGTTCGAGCAGACCTCTACTCCGCGAACCGTCAAGATGAAATCGGTTTCGTGGACCTTCACCTTTCCTTTGATGCCCGTAATACGGACTAAGTCACGTGATCTAAGCAAGGAAAGCGCATCGTCGAGTCGTTCATAGGCACCAAACAGATAGCGAATCATTGGAATACGTCGCAAGTCAGGTTCATCGCTTTCGAAGATTGCTTCCGCAGCTTGACGATAGTCCGCGTTGCCCGTTGCTTCGTAGCCGTCCAACAGTTCGCTAGCCAGATAGTCTGGGTTGCGCATCCAGAAGTCGAAGGCATGCAATCGTGCCTCGCCTTTGAAAATCTTGGCGACTGTCTGATCGTTTGGGTCTACCAAGGGCATGCCACCGGCGTTCAGAATGAAAAGTATTCGGATTGCATCACGGTGAGGCGTCCGAGCATTCATGCGTTCCCCTTTCTTCTGAGCATCAGTTGAATCATCGCGAACAGGCGATGAAACAGATAATCAACATGATCCACGTCGATGACAGCGACTTGGTTGACTTCCGAGTGTCGGATGAGATGGCTATTGCCGATCGCCGTCAGTTCGACCGCTTCCGTTTCCAACCGTGACCGCAAAGATGGTTCTGCTGCCGTGGCATCAAGGATAATCTTGATCGACTGCTTCTTATCACGAGGGTCCGCCAACGACTTGAGTCGTTCCCATGCATCCCACAAGCGTTCCAGTGCTTCACGGCGTACAAGCGGATTGCGATCGGAAAATTTGTTCCGGCATTCCTCCAGCATGTTGTCCAGCGTGCGATCTCCGCTACGAAACGTTGTTCGCTTGAGATCGTCGCCAAGCACAGGAGGAAGAACACGCACGATGCGGCCTGTCGATAGCATCTCGAACGCCACACCATTGCGCGCGAAAATTCGGTTGACGGTCTTTCGGAATTCTTCCTGCCCGGCCGCTTGATCGAATGTCAAATGATGGTGGTTGAAATAATCGTGGTGCTTGCCTGGGATCGGTTGCGCCACAGCGGCATAAACGAATTCCAAAAAGTCCAAAACCAGTAATGTGTCAGGCGCATACGACTGTCGCTGTGAGAAAAATCCGTCTTCCTCAACGCGCGTCGTTTCTAACGGCCAAGTCAAGCCTGGCATTTCTGCAATCACGGATGCGGCAAGTGCATCCGAGTCGCAACCGCAGATCACTTGGCCATCCGAGCATCGCTCCGGAAATCGCAGGCCAAAAGCTCCGCTGTTCACCAATGCCTGCACTGTCCCCACCAAGCCTGCCCACACAACAGGCGAGATCACCTGATGGGTGCGGGCGCGCGGGCCATTTTCTCGATCGCTGAAGTAGTCGCTCATGGTCGCTACGTTCCTTTTGTGGTGAGTGCGGCCATTGCAGAGCCATTGACGATCTGCTCGAAGTGTTCTGCGCTGCGCAGCACCGCGTCGAGTGGAGGAACGTCGCCGAAGACCATGCCAGCCATTGCTTCATAGTCTTTTTCAAGTGCTTCTCGCATCGCCGGACTTGGCGTTAGCGTAAACGTACCGGGTACTGCAATATCAAGCCCCAGATCGGCGCTACCGAAGAACAACCTCGCATGGTGGGCACAGTCGATCGCCAACTCGTGATCGACTTGCCACGCGGCTGCAGATGGCGCCTGCATCAGTTGATGCACGTCATAGTAGTGGCGTGAGACGCGTTGCCCGCCGTGTCGCAGCTCCCCGCGATGATCATGCCATTGGCGTAGTCCATGCAAGATCATGACCTTGTCCCAGAAGGTGCGCTCGGGCTTCACAGTGATCACATTCGTCACGGTCAAGTCCAGGTCAGGGAGGTCCTGTGTAACGTAGGGGGTGACGGAGGCCGTGACATGCGGATCGAGTGCCGACTTGGCTCCTGCCTCTATCTTGACTGCTGAGCGGATGTAGTCGCCAGTGGTGGCCGTGACTGCGGGATACCAGAACAGCAGGCTCTGACCATCCTTGTCGTCGGGATCGGGCTCCAGCCGGAAGCGGTTCTCAGGAATGACGGATGCCGCGAGATGCGTGAACTGTGCGGTCAATGGCCCTGCGATATAGGCCCGGCATGCATTGCGGATGGCTTCGAGACGTGCACGGCGCTTCTTGCCACTCAGCGCATCCAGGTCGGCAATCTCGGCGCTTTGTCCCAAGTCATCACGGAATACAGTGATGTCTATGTCTTCGGAAAAGCGGGAGATCAGGCCGAAGGCCTTGGAGAGCGAAGTGCCGCCTTTGAACAACAAGCGGGGGTCGCCTGCCTCCAGACCGTTGAATAGCGCATCCAATGTCCAGCAGACCCAGAAATCTTTCTCGATGTTCTGAACCGCTGTGCCGAGGCGTGCTGAGGCACCAAGAAACAGGTCCCGTCGTTCGGCATCGCTGGCGGTGATGACGGTATGGAATGCTGGATTCAAGGGACCTCCACATCTTTGACCGAGCGGCGTCGCGCAGACGGAGGCTTTTCATTACTGGGTGATTGAGGTGTTGCGGTTGACGCAGTCTGCGGGTCACATCCGGGGAGTTCACGGACCAAACTTTGCATCCATGCCGGCAACACGTTGAAACCTTCAAGCAGATCCTGGCGGAGCGCAGAGCCATGAATAGGGTCGGCCAGCACTTTGGTCAGCTTGTTCAGAATAAGAGAACGTTCAGAAGTCAGCGTGTCTTTTAACCAGTGCAGCGCCTGTACGATGCGCATGGCCGGCCGCCCTGCCCAGTAGAGGCGACTGGGTGCCGTTTGCTTGAACTCAATGGTGAGCTTGTCGAGTTGAATTGCTCGGCGGCGGGTATCGGTATGGATGGTGACGCGAGCAGGTACCGCATCAGTCAGGCCGAGGTCATTGGCGGCAGTCATGCCATCTACCAGCATGCGCAGGTGATCCCGGCGCGCAATGGCCTCAGTTACAGCGCGATAGTCCGGGGTAGTAGGACGCTTGGTCAGGTTGTTGAGCGAGGGCCTGTCATAGAGGCCCCTGTCGATGCGACGCAACTCTCCCGCCTGCACCATGCGCTGCAGAGTTTTGTCGATGGCATCACGACTACCTAACTGCGCAAAGTCAGTCGGTACCCAAACTTGTCCGGGTTCGGCCGCTTCGATCAGGGCTGAGATGTGGGATTTGAGTGCGGACATTACTCCTCCTGTCCGATATTTATATACGTTTTTCGGACGTATGACAAGAGGCTGTCCGAAATTTGTAGGTTTATTTCGGACGCAATGAACACCGATCCCGTCTCGGTACTGGTTCACCACTATGGTTTTAACCGTCTGTTTAGCAAAACCCAATAGTGGGGCATCCCGGCGTTCCGCCGTCGGGCTCGCGGGCGACGCCCCGCGCCACGTGCCGAGTCGCGGCCATCCGGCTTTGATCCCTGACGCCTCCGGCCCTACGGGCCTGCGCGCTGCGCTTGCCCATCCGTGGTGTCATCGGGGTGGGGGTGGGCGGTCTTGCTGTTCCCTTCACCGTATCACGGCGTTCTCGCCGTCAAGGGCTGCGCGCGCCTTGCGCGCTTGCGTCCTGGCGGCCGTCGCTGACCCCTGACTGCTTGCGCTGCGCCGTGCTGAAGCCGGTTCCGGGCAATTCCGCCCGAGCAACCGGAGCACGATCATGTCGCAACTTTCTCTGTCTCTCGATTCCTCGCTGCTGGTGCGTGACGACCAGGGGCGTTATATCCCGGCCACTGCCGGCCAAATTCTGGAAGCTGCGCGGTATGTCATCGACCAGAAGATTCCGCGCGGGACGCTGTTTACTTCGCCGGCGTTGGTCAAGGACTATCTGCGCACCAAGCTGGCCAGCTTCGAGCACGAGGTTTTCGCTGCGCTGTTCCTCGACAGCCAGAACCGTCTGATCGAATACGTAGAGATGTTTCGCGGCACCATCGACCAGGCATCGGTGTATCCGCGCGAAGTCGTGAAAACGGCACTGCAACACAACGCAGCGGCCGTGATCTTTTCGCACAATCATCCGAGCGGAAATTCCGAGCCGAGCCAGGCGGACAAGCTGCTGACCCAGCGCCTCAAGGAAGCCCTGGCGCTGGTAGACGTGCGCACGCTGGATCACATCGTCGTCGGCGGCGAGGCCACAACGTCATTCGCAGAGCGTGGCCTGCTCTAAACCCAGGGGCTTCGGCCCCTTTTTGCTGCGTCCGACGGCGCAGCTCCGGCCTTCGTGGGCCTGCGCGTGCTGCGCACTTGCCGAAGGCAGGTGTGGTCGGTGGCGGTGTGGGGCGATCTTGCTGTTCCCTTCACCGTATCACGGCGTTCTCGCCGTCAAGGGCTGCGTGCGCCTTGCGTGCTTGCGTCCTGGCAGCCGTCGCTGACACCTGACTGCTTGCGTTGTGCGGTGCTATCTAGCAGCTTTTTGAAAAACAAAGCCCTCACATTTTCTTTCAAGATAGATTTGAAGGTACTTCGAGATCAATTCCCTAGTCTGATCCAATGGTAAGTCCTTTATTTCTCCTTCCATTGTATGGAAGAACTTATCTCTAATTTCTTTTATGCTCTTGAGTACTGCTATGTCCTCATCAGCATCTGCATCTTCATAATAGCTTGATAAAGCTGCAAACTTATCTACCAAGCGATATTTGTCCTTCATGACGGCAAGCATGCGGCTTGAAAAATCATTATGTGCAGCAGTTCCGTTGATATTTATGGCTACGCTTGATTGAATTTCTTTAAATTGTGTTGCAACAAACATTTCAAGAGCAGTCCACGCGGCAATAAAGGCATGAAGATGACCGCTCTTGTATGGCGTAAGAGACTCTGAGTAGATATCAATTATCTTATTTATTTCTTTGTCATTATGGAGAATGGATGCTAATTTCTCTGTAACCTGCACCTCTTCCATACTCAGTTTCGTCTTTAAATCCCCATCTGAGATAGTGGCAGGGTGCAGCTTTTGAATTACCGTAGATTGATCGTCGGTAACGTAGTATTGCTCATGGATGAAATCATAATTTTTCGAGAGAAAATTCCCTCTGGCAAATGTCATTGCTGCTGAAACAGATTTAAAAGCACGTTCTGCATTTTTCTTTAGCGGGGCTTTAACATAAGCTGGTAGCTCGGAGTTTTCCTCCTGATAAATGCGGACAATATCTAGAGGAAGACATGATTCGACATGGATTACAGCATGATGCAGAGCTTGAAGGATTAAGCTGTTTCGGCGAAGTTCAAGTTTTTCTCTGGCCTTGTCATCAAGATCTTCAATCCCTTTTTTGCCTGCCGGCGAAACAATTCGCCAAACCAGGTTTTCATAAGCATCAGATCCTAGAAGTCGAACCACAACATTCTCGTCTTTCAGTAATGCCGAATCCAGCTTCTTATTCGGGTCGATAATGCCTTTGGCAGCATAAATGCAGCAATAGTGAAATGTCGCATTATTTGGGTTTTGCATAGTATTTCTGCTGAGTGAATGGACAATATTTATCCGTTCAATCTATCAGAAAAACAATACTACTCACATCTCACCGTCACGCGTCTCCGCTTCGCGGACCGCGCTGCTCCAGGTTCGCTATTCGCTCATCCCTGATGGGACTGGGCGGTTTCAACTCTGAAGTGCAACACCGGGTTGAAAGTTCATGATTTCCCTCGCAAAGACCTCTGCTGGGGTTTCAAAGTCGAGGCATTTGCGCGGGCGGTTGTTTAATTGTCGGGCAATTGCGTTGAGGTAGCCTTGGGAGATCGGCGCCAAATCCAGGCCCTTGGGAAGATACTCGCGGATCAAGCCGTTGGTATTCTCGTTGGTCGGCCGCTGCCAGGGGCTGTGCGGGTCGGCGAAATAGACGTCGATCTTGACCCGCTTGGCGAGAATCTCGTGGCGGGCCATCTCCCTGCCCTGATCGTAAGTCAGCGACTTTTTCATGGCGAGCGGGACATGGCGGAACTTGCGCGTGAAGCCTTCCAGCGTGGCCTCGGCCGAGCCGTCACGCAGCTTGACCAGCATCAGGTAGCGGCTCTTGCGCTCGACCAGGGTGCCCACCGAACTGCGGTTGCCCGGCCCCTTGATGTGATCGCCTTCCCAGTGCCCGGCCACGAGGCGGGCCGCCACCTCAATCGGGCGCTGGTGAATGGAGGTCATGTTCGGCAGCGTGCCGCGCCGGTCCTGGCCCCGTGCGCGAGGCATGCGTGCCTTGTGGGAGAAACGCAGCTGGGCGATGAGTTCGTTGCGCAGCTCGCCCCGTGGCACGGCGTAGATGGCGCAGTAGATCGTTTCGTGCGAGACGTGCAGAGCAGGATCATCAGGGTTCATCCGGCGCAGTCTGCCCGCAACCTGCTCCGGCGACCAGCCCTCGGCCATCAGCGCGCGAACCCGGTTGAGCAGCACAGAACCGCTCTTCAGCTTGATCGTTCCGCGCCGCCTGCGCGCCAGCGTCGCGCGCTCGGCACGGGCGGCATCGTAGCTCTTGCCCACCGTGTTCCGCGCCACTTCGCGCGACACTGCGGAGGTCGGCCGATTGAGTCTTCGGGCAATTGCCCGAAGACTCAATCCCTCATTGCTGCACCGATGAATCTGATTACGTTCGTCCATCGACAACTGGCTGTAGTGAGTTCCCATGCATACACCCTACCAAATCGGGGTGTTGCACTTCAGTCTAGAGCGCGCCCTGGCATTCGCCAGCCTTCCACATCCCTGACGCCTCCGGCCCGGCTTCCAAATCCGGGCCTGCGCGCTTCGCTTGCCGTGCGGTCAGCTCACAGGGAAGGCCGTTGTCTGTCCAGCCATCTCCCCTGACTCCATCACCTTGCTCGCGACTGTAGCCCGCGTCCGTGTGCCGTCAAGGCGCGCAGGGCCGTGTCCTCGGCTGCGCCTGCGGGCCGCACCAACCCTGCGCTTGTCTCCTTGACGGCCCCCGTCCGCGCGCTCCTGACCGTCGCGGGCGATGAACTCAGGAAAGACGGTGGCAACGAGGCCAACCGGGTTCCTCGTGCCGACCGCACCGAACAGCCGAAAGGCTGGGCTCCGAATCTTGGAATCCGGTGTGCGGTGTGAACAGCCAACCCTTTTTGTCAGGAGAAAGACCATGCAACTCGCATCCCGCTTCGCTTCCCGTTCCCCGTCGCTGCGCAGCGATTCCCCGCTATCCGATGACCAAATCCGCCGCGTGGCCCCGTCCATCTTCGCGGACGCCCCGCATGAGAGCCGTTCCGAGCGGTACAGCTACATCCCCACCGCCGCCGTGCTGGCCGAACTTCGGAAAGAAGGCTTTCAGCCCTTCATGGTGACGCAGACCCGCGTGCGCGATGAAGGCAAGCGGGAACACACCAAACACATGCTGCGCTTGCGTCACGCCAGCCAGATCAACGGCGCAGAAGCCAATGAAATCGTGCTGCTGAACTCGCACGACGGCACGAGCAGCTATCAGATGCTGGCCGGGATGTTCCGCTTTGTTTGCAGCAATGGCCTTGTCTGCGGCGACACCGTGGCAGATGTGCGCGTGCCCCACAAGGGTGACGTGGCCGGGCTCGTCATCGAAGGCGCTTATCAAGTGTTGAGCGGCTTCGAGCACGTGAAGGAATCCCGCGACCTGATGCGCGGCATCACGCTGGACGATGGCGAGGCCGAAGTGTTCGCCCGCGCTGCGCTGTCCCTCAAGTACGACGACCCGGACAAGCCCGCACCCATCAAGGAATCGCAAATCCTGATGCCGCGCCGGTTCGACGACCGCCGCCCCGACCTGTGGAGCGTATTCAACCGCACGCAGGAGAACTTGACCAAGGGCGGATTGCATGGCCGCGCCGCGAATGGCCGCAGGCAGAGCACACGCCCGGTACAGGGCATTGATCAAAACATCCGTCTGAACCGCGCCCTGTGGCTGCTGGCCGATGGCATGCGCGCCCTCAAAGCCTGAATCGTCCCTCCCGCCGGAGGGGCGGTTTCCCCTCCATTCCTTGTTTCAATTGATTGGAGATACACCATGAACGCGATTACCAAAACCGAAGCCCGCGCCATCAACACCGCCGCCCCAATCCCGCTGGAAGCCGCCGATCCGAGCAAGAACCTTATTCTGGTTCCCCTGTCGCGGCTGATGCTGCGCCCCACGGGCCGCAACGTGCGCAAGACCCCGCGCATGTCCATCCCTGAACTGGCCGCATCCATCCAGCGCGTGGGCCTGCTGCAAAACCTCATCGTGATTACCGCCGCCGATGGCGAGCATTACGAAGTTGTGGCCGGTGGCCGTCGCCTTGCTGCCCTCAAGCTGCTGGCGAAGAAACACCGCATCCCGAAGGAATGGGAGGTGCCTTGCCTGCTGGTGGCCGATGGCACTGCCCGTACCGCCAGCCTCACCGAGAACGTACAGCGCGAAGCCATGCACCCGGCAGACCAATTCGAGGCGTTCGCCGCGCTGGTGGCCGAAGGGAGGCCCATCGAGGACATTGCGGCGGATTTCAGCGTGACGCCGCTGGTGGTGCAGCGTCGCTTGAAGCTGGCGAACGTCTCGCCGCGCCTGATGACCGACTATCGCGCCGATGCCGTCACGCTCGATCAGTTGATGGCCCTTTCCATCACCGACGACCACGCCGCGCAGGAAGGCGCGTTTTACGATGCGCCGACGTGGCAGCGCCAACCGTCCGCGCTGCGCGAACGTCTCACCGAGCGCGAAATCGACGCCTACCGGCATCCGCAGGTGCGCTTTGTCGGGCTGGATGCCTACGAGTCCGCTGGCGGTGGCGTGCGTCGCGACCTGTTCGCGGAAGGCGATGCGGGCGTGTATCTGACCGATGCCGCGCTGCTGGAACGGCTGGCGCAAGACAAGCTAGCAGGCATCGCCGCCGAGGTGAAGGCCGAAGGCTGGGCATGGGTGGATGCCACGCCCGGCGTGACCCATGCCGACCTGCGCGCCTTCCAGCGCGCCCCGAGGGAGCGGCGCGAACCGAGCAAGCGCGAGGCACAGCGCATCGAGAAGCTGCAAACCAAGATGCAGGAGGTAGGCGAAGCGCTCGACGCCGCACTGGATGCCGAGGACGAGGACAAGGCCGATTCGCTGCAAGAGGAAGGCGAAGCCTTGGGCGAGCAATTGCAGGCCCTGGAAGATGGCTTGCAGGACTACGGCCCGAACGTGAAAGCCACAGCCGGGGCCATCGTCACCATCGACCGCAACGGCGAGGCCGTCATTCATCGCGGGCTGCTGGGGGCGCTGGCGAACACGCTGTGGCTTGCTGCGGCAGGTTGTGCGAATGCGTGCCGTCCTCAATGCTGGCGGTTCTTGCCTATCACGTCCAGGAAGGATGGCTCACGGACACCGCCCGGCATCGCAATGAAGCTTCCATACCACGCCTCAACACCGGCACCGCTGAGTGAAGCGGGGACGTTGTCGCCTGTCGCCGGGAGATTGACCTGGCCCGCGTCTGGAAGCGCACCGCTGGAGCCTCCATGCGGGGATGCCGATCTGTGCATGTCTCCTTTCGGAGGGAGGTTCGGCCCAAGGCGTCCTTGGCTTGTCGTGAATCCTGGCGGGGGCATGGCTGCGCCCTGGGCTTCAAGGCTGCAACCGTCCGGCGCAAACAATTTCCCCGCCGCTGCGCGGCTTCCTCGCGGGACAAATTCTTTGCGCCTTCCGGTTCTCCACTGCGTTGCGACCGCAAGCGGTGCAGCCCGCCCGTCCCCCGCCGGCCGGATCACAACAAGGACGCGATGGGCGCGAACCTTGTTCAACCGAAAGGAAAAAACATCATGGCCAACATCGGCACCTTCACCGCAGACAAAGATGGCTTCACCGGCACGCTGCGCACCCTGACGCTCAACGTCAAGGTCAAGCTGGTTCCCAACGACAAGGGCAGCAGCGAGAACGCTCCCGACTTCCGCCTGCAGGCGGCCAGTCACGATATCGGCGCGGCATGGAAGAAGACCAGCGAGGCCGGGCGGGAATACCTGTCCGTGACCCTCGACGATCCTTCGTTTCCTGCTACGGTCTATGCCCGCCTGATCGAAGGCGAGGACGGCACGCACGACCTGATCTGGTCGCGCAGCAAGCCCCCGGCGGCGTGACCGCCGTAGCGCCCCGCCCTTCGCGGCGGGGCGACTGCTACCATGACATCTTGCCCACGTAGCGCTTGAAACTCTCAATGGAGAGTTCCAAGAAGCGGCGGCTGTTCCGCGCAAAGCCTGCGTCCAGCAAAGCTGTGATGGTCGCTTCCGATTGAAGCTCCAGAATCAGTGAATTGGCTGACGAGTCATGCCATCCAACGCGCCCTACGGGCATACGGGCGAACAGCCCGTGAGGTGTATTGGTAAAGGCTTGTTCCAAACTCGCTTCGCTGTCTTCCTCCAGATAGACAAGAGCAGCAAGCAGTTCGAATCGTTCAAACACCAGCTCAAATTCAGCCGATACACCTGCAAAGCTGGACCGCCAGTTCGTCATCACATCAAGCAGATGATCACTGAGAGGGGTCTTGCGACGATCAAGGCCTTCCAATTCTTTCCAGACTTCATTTTTCGCCCCTTTCCACTCATCCAGGAACAGCGTGGAAACCACTCGTTTCGGGTCACGATATTCCCGAGGCCAGGGCGCAACCAGCAGTTCGTGAAGTGTCTTCCATCGCTGCGAGCGCGTCAGGCCGACTCCGTAGGCAGTAAATATCAAGACGGCCGGATAAGATCGCAGACCGAGCCAAACCAACAGGCCGTTTCCAACCTTCTCGGCCTGCATATACAGTCCTCTGATGATGTCGAGGATCGTGGTCAATTCAGAACCATCCCCCCATCTGCCGAGGACGCCAGCCATGCGCGTCAAGGGTTCGGCCAGCGCCTCGTATCGTCGTACCCGCGATCGGAACTCTTCCTGATTCCACTGGCCATGGGGCGCGAATTGACTCCCATCGAGTTGCACCATCAATCGCTCCGCCTCCTGCGAAAGCAACTCGTCCAGTTGAATACGATGTTCCGGCTTCGCCAGGTAGCGCTTCGTACTATTGACCAACAATTCGACGCTCAGCGGATTCTGACGCTGGCTCTGCTCAAGCGTTTCGACTCGCTGTTGAAGTGTTTGGAAAAACTCGTCCGCGCCTGAGATCGGTATCGTCTTGGCGCTTCGATGGATGGCCAGTTCGCTGGCTCCCGAGCCCAACGCACCCCGGGCCGCCCAATACACGGGATAGCGCCTGTTCGGTGCACGGAGGAAGGCTGCCCGCAGGGCATGATCCCATTCACCCGACCAGCCGCAGATGATCAGACCATGCTCATCAAAGATACGGTCCAGCAGTTTGTCGTAGCTTTCCGGGTAAGCGCTCAGTTCCTGATCGGTGTTCAGGATGCGGGCATCCTTGTAATCGCCATGCAGCTTGAGCAGGTAACAGCGACTGTGCGTCAATGGCTCGGCACCCGCCAAAACGTCTGCGGAGGAAACCACGGTGGGCTCGACTCCTTGCTCCCGAAGGGCGTTTTCCATGAGCCGGTCAAAGTTGGTCGTGACGATGACCCGGACGTGACCAGAACGAACCAACTGCGCTATCGCGTGATGCGCCTTGGTCGGGATTTTCCGGCCTTCTTCGCGATCCTGCTCATCTGGCTCGATGTACCGATGCAATATCGCCCTACGCTCATCGGGTGAACTGGCGATCTCCTCCAGCAGCGCGGAATAGTTCGGCTCTTGCCCGGTCTTTTCCCGGTACCACTTTGCCCAATCGGACTGCTCCTCGACGCCTTGGGCGGTCGCCACACGGCGCACCAGGTCCAACGTAATTTCCCACCCGGTCGGAATCTCTGCGGAGCGCGACAGGCCCGACCCCAGAAGAACAGCGAAGACCCCTTTGTTCTCGTAGACGGAAAATCCAAGTTGGGTGATAGGGTCGTTCTGGAGAAGTGTCATTCGTCGCCTGTCTGTGCCAGCAGTTCAAGCTCATGCCGAACCTGCGAGAGTAGTTGATCCGCCTTCTTGGGGTTGTTCCCCGAATACGCCAATGCCAGAAGCGTCACCGGATGGATCTCCATCACCTTGCACAACTCGGCCAGCTTGTTGAGCGTCGGGCTTTTCAGATCACGCTCCAGCGAACTCAGGTAGGTCCGGCTGGAGACGTCGGAGAACGCTTCCTGGCTCAGGCCGCGCGCCTTCCTGACTGTCTTCAGTGCCATCGCCAATGAATTTTTCGCTGTCATCCGGTGGTTTCCTCAAAAACCAAGATGACAGTCGATTGCGCTCTATAGGGCTACAATCTATAGTGTTCATTTGGCGATGAGCCTTACGGCTTTGCGCCTTTACTGAAATCCGCATCTGTGGATTCCGACCGAATCTGAGAGCCGTATCTGTGCTTTTCCTGACTTCCATAATTCCGCTTTTCCGTTTCCGTGCATGTACGGATTCGATGGCTTCCGCATCCGTGTTTGCGCACGAAAGCGCACATCCGGTTCGGTGGTTCCACGCTTTCGCGGAAAGGCGGATTCGTGCATCCTCGGTTTCGTGGGATTCCTGACCATGACCCAGCCTCTCGCCACCGTAGACGAGCGAGCGCAACTGCTCGCCAACGGAGCGGCACGCGCGGCTGAACAGAGCATTGACCTAATACCCGTGGTGCGGCTGTTCACGCCGGATGCGCACGCGACCTGGTTGCTGGCTGCGCTCGACCCCGCCGATGGCGACACGGCCTGGGGCCTCATCGACCTCGGCATCGGCATGCCGGAGTTGGGGACGGTCAAGCTATCCGACTTGGCAGTCATCGTCGGGCCGCGTCGGCGGCCCATCCAACGCGACCTGTATTTCCGAGCGTCGCGGCCGTTATCGGAGTACATCCGGCTGGCGCAGGCCGACGGCTCGATCCCAGACTGATCGAGCCTCATGGCCCCCGCTGCGGAAGGTCATCCAGACACAGGCCGTTGCGGCGCATTGTGTCTTTTTCAGTCTGGTTTATGACGCCGGCAATCTGAATCGCCACTCTTGCGCCAAGTCGGTACCGCCCTGATCCAAAGGGGCATGATGCACTGCGCAGCTTGCGGCAGGGTGTCCGGTGCCGTGCCCTCAATTCCGGGTTGCACAGCCGTCGCATTCGGACAATCCACGTAAGACTTCGGAGCCAATCAGTCTTGACACCGCTCGTTACGGTTCAAGAGTATCACTTTGGTGGTAGGACGGTGATGTTTTGATGGCGTAGCTCCAGCGTGCCGACGTGGCGACGATCCCTGCCCAACAGGAGGTTGCGTCATGACTGATCGAAGCGTCGAACCTTGGTATCCCACAGCCGCATATCTCTACGTGCTGCACCTGGACGACTTGGCACTGGCTTGGGAGTATTTGCGCCGGCATCCCGATTACCGAGGCGACTGGCTACACCGCCATCGCCAGCCGGAAACCGCTCACGGTTGGGGGCTGCGTATGCTGGAAGACCCGGCCCTGGATGCGCGCGACGCGCATCCAGCCTGGCTTCCCGGCCACCCTTGCACGGCGCAACTTCACCCGGACATCGACCCGCCCCCGGATGCCGTCGCGTTCGAGCTGTGGCGCATTCCCGGCCACAAGCACCTGATCCACGATGGCCGACGCCTGATGCTCGCCACGCGCTGGCCCGGCTGCTGCTTGCGCCTGGCGTTGGCGCCAGACCTGGAGGATGGCATGGCCTACGTCTACGCCATCCGCGCGTGCGACATGCCTTGCGCACGCCATTGCACGCTCCGGGCCGAACTGGACAAGCTGGCTGTGGCCGCCGAAGGCACGCCTACGGCGGCGGCTCGGCCCCGGCCCGCGCCGACAGCGCTGCAGGAGCTGCACACCTTGCAGGCGCTTGATGCCACCTTGGCAGGCGCGTCATTGCGTGAAGTCGCCGAGGGACTGTTCGGCACCGATGCCGTGGTCAAAGGCTGGTATGCCGACGGCGGCCTGCGGTCGCGCGTGCGCCGTTTGGTGCGACGCGGCCAGGGTCTGATGCGCGCTGGCTATCGCCGCCTGGCGCAACTCCAATGAATTGAACAGGGTCGTTTTGCGTCCCCAGCAAAACGACCCTCAACGGGACGCATCCCTTTCTTGAGACTGCCTCCATCTGGCCGCGCGTCGCGGCTGGACTGTCCTGAACGATGGAGGCTTACCCGATGCGACCTGCTCCCTTGCGGCCTGCTGCCGCACACGCCACGCAGCAGCAACCCGCTGCTGCTACACAACCTCAACGCTACCTGACCAACGACGAGGCCGCCGAATATTTGCGCTTGTCGCCGCGCACGCTGGAGAAACAGCGCGTGATCGGCGGCGGCCCGCGTTTCCGCAAGTTTGGCCGCCGCGTCATGTACGCGGTGGCCGACCTCGACGTTTGGGCCGACCAGCGCAGCTTCGAGGCCACGTCCGATCCCGAATACGCCGAGCACCACTCGGCCGACAGCCGTGCGCGCTGAACGGTGCTTCGCCGGTGGCCATCTCCATGTCCAACCCGTCGCTGTCGTCCCGATCATCGGGGCAGCGATCAATGCAGGAGCGGGAACAGCTCGATCTGTTCCGCGCGCTGCCGGGCGACATGGCGCCGCGCGACAGCCAGGATTTGATGGCCTTTCCGTTCTTCTCGCTGGCGAAGTCGAAGCGCGTCCAGCCGATCGACTTCCGCGCCGGCGGCGTGACGATCCGGGTGGAGGGAACGCAGGAGCATGGCATCGCCACAATCTGGGATGCCGACATCCTGATCTGGGCTGCCAGCCAGATCGTGGAAGCGCGCGATGCGGGCATTCGCCCATCGCGGCTCATGCGCGCCACGCCCTACGAGATCCTGCGCTTCATCGGGCGCGGTACGTCGCTGCGCGATTACCAGCGCCTCAAAGCGGCCTTGGATCGCCTGCAATCGACCACGGTGGCCACTTCCATCCGCGAGACGACCGGGCGGCGCCTGCATCGCTTCTCGTGGATCAACGAATGGAAGGAGTTGGCCGACGCCCGCGGCACACCGCTGGGCATCGAGCTGATCCTGCCGGACTGGTTCTACGCGGGCGTGCTGGACGCGGCGCTGGTGCTAACCATCGACCCGGCCTATTTCAAGCTCACGGGTGGCATCGAGCGCTGGCTGTACCGCCTGGTGCGCAAGCACGGCGGCAAGCAGCCGGGCGGCTGGCAGTTCGACTTCAAACACCTGCACCGCAAATCGGGCAGCACGGCGAAGCCCTACGACTTCGCCTGCGACCTGCGCGCGCTGGTGGCGCGGCAGTCGATGCCGGGATACGTCCTGGGCATCGAGCGGATGCCGGACGACGGGGCCGAACTGCTGACTTTCAGGCCCGTGCTGCGGACGGCACGGGGATAACTCGGGGAAAACCTGTGAATGGCCTCGTGCTATCAGGCGTGGTGGGTATCGTGCTATCGGGCGTGTCCCTATCGTGCTATCAGGCGTGCGAAACCGCCGAAATCCTAATAGCGGCGCGGGTTTTCGGTCTCTCTAACTTCCCTAACTTAAATTCTTTAACTAATAAAAACAGCGCGCCGTTTCGGTGGATAAACGACAAACGGCACGGCACACGGCGATTCGCGCGGTACAGAAAACCCAGCTTTCCAGCCAGGAGGGCCGGGCCATGATCATCGCCTTGCTCAATCAGAAAGGCGGCGTTGGCAAGACCACGCTCGCCACGCATATCGCAGGCGAGCTGGCCATGCGCGGCCAGCAAGTCGTTCTGCTGGACGCCGATCCGCAAGGCTCGGCGCTGGACTGGACGCAGCGGCGCGCCCAACAGGGCTCGCCACGTTTGTTCAGTGCAGTAGGTCTCGCACGCGAGACGCTGCACCAGGAAGCGCCGGAGCTAGCACGCCAGGCCGATCACGTCGTCATCGACGGCCCGCCGCGTATCGCCGCGCTGGCGCGCTCGGCGCTGCTGGCGGCCGAGCACGTGCTGATCCCGGTGCAGCCCAGTCCCTACGACTTGTGGGCGTCTACCGAGATGGTGGCGCTGATCCGCGAGGCGCAGGTGTTCCGGCCAGCGCTACGCGCAGCCTTCGCCATCAATCGGCGCGTCAGTACGACCATCATCGGCCGTGAAGCGCGCCAGGCATTGGCCGACCAGCCGCTGCCAGCATTGCGCTCGGAGGTGCATCAGCGCATCGTGTTCGCCGACAGCGTGGCCGCCGGCCGCCTCGCACGCGAGACGGCGCCCGACAGCGCCGCCGCACGCGAGATCACGGCGCTGGTGGATGAACTGCTGCGGTGGCCGACATGAGCCAGCACAGCGGCAAACGCATCGCCATCGGTGCGCGTCCGCCGGCGAACCCTCACGCCGAGGCGTGGGTTCGCCAAGGGGACGCCGATGGCATCCAGAAAGGCGACCTCTACACCGCGCGCCTGACCCTCGACATCACCCCCGCGATGCGCGCCCGCGTCAAGGTCTCTGCGTTCACGCAAGGCGTGACCGTCGCCGAACTGCTGCGTGCACTGCTGGAACGCGAATTCCCAGAGAGCACCCAATGAACCCGCAACCTTCGGCGGCTCCAGCTACGCCGCCCACGTTTGCAGCGCTCGCCCACCAAGCGGGCGCCGCATCGCTGACTCGCGTTTCGCTGGCCTACATCGAGCAACGCATCGACCTTTACCTGCGGTTCGGCGAGCCGGCGCGCATCGTCCGGCTCGACCGCTGGCGGCGCGTCGCGGTGTTCCTGCCCGGCGCGATGTTCTGCCGCATCCGCTGGCACGCCAACGACTACGGCACGATCCGCTGGCAGCTCATGACGATGCAGGCTTGTACGCCGCAGGACGCGGCGCAGCGCATCCCCGGCGTGCTGCCCGGCGCGCGCCTGCTACTGCACGCCGAGGGCGAACCCGCCGTGCGCGCTGTGCTGGCGCAGCTCGACGCCATCGAGGCTCTGGGCATCGCGCCTGCCGACGTGTCGCCCGCGTACTGGCGCACGCTCGGCAACCGGCTCGCGGCCCGCGTGCCGCTGCCGGCGTACACCGCCGAGCGGCACGCCGCCTGGCTGGCCGGGAGGGCGCTGCCATGACGACGCTTTCCACATCCGGCACCGCGCCGCATTCTCGCTCGCTCGGGCGCGCTCGCATCGTGCTGGCGAGCCTGTCGGCCTGCGGCCTCGCTGCGCTGGCCTGGGCCTCGTTCGTGTCGCCGCTGCCGCGCTTCACCTACAACCCGTCCGACAGTGTGGCGGTCGGCTGGTATCGCATCGAGCCGTTCGACCACCGAGCCGACTCGCTGCCACGTCCGTTGTCCGTGGACAGCATCGTGCTCGTCCCGCTGCCGGCCGAGGCCGTTGCACTGGCCGCGCAGCGCGGCTACCTGCCGACGCGCGTGCCGCTGCTCAAGCGGATCGGTGCGATTGCGCCGCAGGAGGTGTGCATCATCGGTCGCAGTGTGCGCATCGACGGCGTGCCGGTGGCTGCCGTCTTGCCCGCCGCCCGCTTCGGCCGCCCGCTGCCATCCTGGCAGCAATGCCGCCGTCTCGAACCGGACGAGCTGTTCCTGTTGAGCGTGACCAACCCGGCCTCGTTCGACAGCCGCTACTTCGGCCCGGTGCGCGCATCCGCTGTGCTCGGCGTCGCGCATCCGGTCTGGTTGGAGACTCGCCGATGATGGCCGCCGATTCGCTGCGCTTCACCGTGCCATCCAGCGTGTCGTTCCGCTGGCCGTCGCCGTGTCGTCGCGCGTGTCGTGCGAGCGTTGACTTTGCGTATTCGGCGCCGCACGTCGCGCAACATCCGGCGCCGCTTTCCCACGTGCAGGCGTCTTGCCTCGAACGCGCCCGGCCGAGGGCCGTCGCCGCGTTCGCCGGCGCGCTGGCTGCAAGCAGCGCAGCGTCGCCGGGCCGCCGACGTCCGGAGCGCCAGCGAGGGGCAAAGGCGGAAGGCAAGATAAAAGGTCGCGGCACTCAGCCGCTTGAAAACCCTGTCTGCACGTGGGGGTGGCGCGGCACGAGCCAAGAGGCGGCATCGTGCCGCGAGAGTGCGCAATGCCGCATCGGCATTGGAGAAGGCGCGTGCTTCACACGCCCGGCTGCGCTGGTCTTGGATGGAAGCGCAGCATGAGCAAGCATGACGATGAGCGTTTCAGGATACGTCCCGGCGCGCCGAAACAGCGCGACGACGCCTTCATCAACAAGGTGCTGCGCCAGACCAACAAGGCCGGCACCAAGCTCGGTAAGACGGTCGGTAAAGTCGGCCATCTACCCGGTTCCCGGCTGGGGCGTGGCCACGTCGCCGCTCGCTTCGCTGGAGCCGCGCTAATGTCCAACGCCCGTCGTGTGACGATCAAGACGCGACTGGTCAATCTGGCCAAGGCCGGGCCGCGTTCGACTGCCGCGCACCTGCGCTACATCGAGCGTGAAAGCGTCGATCGTCAGGGCGGGCCGGGCCACGCCTACGGCCCCATGACCGACTCGCCGGACACTGCCGCTTTCGAGGAATGCGGGCGCGAGGATCGGCACCAGTTCCGCTTCATCGTCTCGCCGGAGGACGCCGACCAGCTCGACGATCTGCGCACCTATACCCGGCACCTGATGGCACGCATGGAGGCCGACCTGGGCACGCGGCTGGACTGGGTGGCGGTGGATCACTGGAACACCGACAACCCGCACACGCACGTCATCCTGCGCGGCAAGGACGACACCGGCAAAGACCTCATCATCTCCCGCGACTACATCGCCGAGGGGATGCGCCACCGGGCCACCGAATTGGCAACCGAATGGCTGGGGCCGCGCACCGAGTTGGAAATCCAGCGCGCCATGCAGCGCGAAGTCGACCAGGAGCGGTGGACGGGGTTGGACCGCACCTTGCAACGCTTGGCCGTGGACGGTCTCGTGAGTCCGGAGACGATGGCCGAGCCCCGGCTGCAACGCCAGCGGCAGATGCTGATTGGCCGGCTGCAGCGCTTGCAGCGCATGGGTCTGGCGACCGAGCAGCAACCTGGCACATGGGTCATTCATGCCGAGGCCGAACTCACGCTACGGGCCATGGGCGAGCGTGGCGACATCATCCGCACCATGCAGCGCGCCATGAGCGGCAGGCAGCGTGAACTGGCCGTATTCCAGCCCGTTGAGGACGGCCGCGCAATCGTCGGTAGCGTCATCGGCAAGGGACTGACCGACGAGCTGCATGACAAAGGCTATCTGATCGTCGATGGCACGGACGGCAAGGCGCACTACGTTGTGTTGCCACCGCGATCGGAATTGGAGCAGTACCCGACCGGCGCCGTGGTGGAGGTGAAAGGCTCGACTGAGGTGCGCGCGGCCGACCAGAACATCACCGCGCTTTCAGTGAATGGCATCTACCGCACCGACCATCACCTTGCGCTCGCCCAAGGCCAGGCCACGCCCGACAGTGACCCACGCGCAGTGGTGGCGGCGCACGTGCGTCGGCTGGAAGCTCTGCGCCGTGCCGGCATCGTGGAGCGTATGGCCGAAGGCGTCTGGCGTGTGCCCGATGACTTGGCCGAGCGCGGCCGCCAGTACGATGCGCAGCGCCTCGGCGGTGGCGTGGCAGTAGATTTGAAATCACACCTGTCCATCGCGCGGCAGACCCGCGTGATCGGTGCGACCTGGCTGGATCAGCAGTTGATCGGCGGCAGCAAAGGGCTGGGCGACATAGGCTTTGGCAGCGAGGTCAAGGACGAACTGCAGCGGCGTTCCGACTTCCTCGTTGAGCAGGGGCTTGCCGAGCGGCGCGGCCAGCGAGTGGTCCTGGCACGCAACCTCTTGGCGACGCTGCGTGGGCGCGAGCTGGCGAAGGCCGCGCACGACATAGCGTCGGAGACTGACTTGGAATATCGGCCAGTCTCCGACGGCCTACGCGTGGCGGGCGTCTATCGCCGCAGCGTCATGCTCGCCAGCGGGCGCTACGCGATGCTTGATGACGGTATGAGTTTCAGTCTGGTGCCGTGGAAGCCGGTGGTCGAACAGCAACTGGGGCAGCAGATAGCCGCGACGGTTCGTGGCGGAGGGGTGTCATGGGAGGTTGGCCGTAGGAGAGGAATTTCGATCTGAATGGCTTGATCAAGATTTGCCATTGCATTTTGTTTAGCTAGCGATATAATCGCTACCGTCCATATGGGCTTAATCCACTCTTAGGAGAAAACATCATGAGTGCGCTGTATTCGACCAAGGTCACCGCCGTCGGGGGCCGCAACGGCACTGTGCTTAGCGACGATGGTCTGCTGAACCTGCAACTGGCCTTGCCTTCGGGGCTCGGGGGCAAAGGCGGTGCAACCAATCCCGAGCAACTGTTCGCGGCGGGTTACGCGGCCTGCTTCGGCAATGCCGTCATCCACGGCACACGCAACAAAGAGACGAAAGTCCGGGACAACGACATTGAAGTTGTCGCCACAGCAGGCATTGCCCCGAATGGTAGTGGCGGCTTCGGCCTGACGGTTGCGCTGGATGTAACCATCGCTGGCGTCGACCAGGCCAAGGCAGAGGAAATCGTCGCCGAGGCGCACAAGATCTGCCCGTACTCGAACGCCACGAAGGGAAACATCGATGTTGTGCTGTCAGTGCATACACGCTGATTAACAAATCAGTAGTGCCACAGGCCTGATGAACTTCTGGTGCTGGGTCATCGGTGGCGTCGACGCGTGTGCATCGCCCCTGCGACCTTCGGATGCTGTTCGCCAAGAACGACGTGAATGGCGCCACTGCTTACCCATCTATGCAAAGGAAACCATGATGGTCAACCACACAAAGCTTTTGTTGGGTCTTGCCCTTTCGACCGTGCTTGTTGTCCCAGCATTTGCCGACAAGTCCAAGAATGAATCCATTCCTGTAAGCGATAGCTCTTTCCAGTGCATCACAAAAATGACACCGGTGCGCGGATTCTACGTCGCCAGCCTGACCGGAAAACTGAACGAAACCGTTGCTGTCGCCAAATCCAATAAAGGTGGCGCATATCCACCGGGTTCGGTGGTTCAGTTAATTCCTGGCGAAGTCATGGTCAAACAGCCTAAGGGTACAAACCCACAGACACATGACTGGGAATTTTTTGAACTAGACGTAGATGCCAAGGGCACCAAGATCCGAAAACGTGGCTATACCGATGTGGTCAACCGCTTTGGTGGAAATTGTTTTGCGTGCCATGTTCAAGCCAAACCGCAGTGGGATCTCGTTTGCGAAAAGAACCACGGCTGCCAACCCATCCCATTGACAGATGCAATGATTAAAGCACTCCAGCTCAGCGACCCTCGGTGTTCTCCAGCAAATAAACTGAGTGAAGCCGACAAAAAGGCACTGCAAGAAGTCAGCGAAGTATTTAAAAAGATATCGACCAGCGGAGTCGAAGGCCCTAAATAAGTGTTTATTGAAAACAGTCAGATTCGGTAAGCACTACACACGCGCTGCCGAATCGATTTGTCTTATCCAAGAAGGATGCCGCTGACGAAAGGGAACCCATATGTATATAGCCATAAAGCATAGTCATCTATTGACCGCTACCTTGTCGATATTCCTGACAGGTGTCTGGACAGTTCTGGCCTGGAATGGGAGTCGTAGTACCTCTGGCGGCTTGGGCGGCCACGCGAAGATGATGTACATCGCTCACCGAATAGTTTCCGGACTGGCAGGACTGACCGGTTTGGTGGTGACAGTCGTGGGGCCGTGGCAAGCCATGCTATTTCCATATATTGGACTTGCGGCATTTGCGGTTCACGGAATCGCTGCCAACATTTCGAAGAAAACTTTCGACGTCGCACATGAGGCTAGGAAGCGAAGAGTCGCACTATTGATCCAGATTTCAGCCCTCGCGCTTTCCGCCTATGTGATGGTCATCAAAACCATCTGATCACTGCCATGCCATCTTGCGCATATACAGGTGCTGCGTGCCTCCCCCGCAGGGGCACACGCAGCAGTTATGCTCGGCATTCTTCCGAGTGCTACGAGAACGGGAGGTCTTATGGAGTATTCATGGCCGATCGCACACATATCATACCTGATAAGACAAGACTCAGAGGTGGCGGCTGGCTATAGTGTTTCCGAAGGGTGATTCGTGGATTTTCCGTTAGGAACATTCTTTCAAAATCAAAGTTTTTTAAGGAAGAATTATGCTATTGCTATCTCTGGGGGCCTTTACTGTCGTAGCACTGATCGGATTGATCATGGCCAGTGACGTATTTCGCAAGAAGCCTACATCCCCCATTTTCAAAGTGCTCCACGTTGTTTTTGTGCTAATCGGTGCGCTGGCAGCGATCGTGGCGGCATTCTCCGGGGATACTCGGGTTTGGATCAACATTGTCATTGCCTTGGTTATCATCGGCCTGGGGGCCTTGCTTTTTGCAAAACGATCCAAAGGCGAACATCCGAAGGGAGTGGTGATCGTGCACGGGGGGCTTGCCGTTACGTGCTACCTTCTTCTGGCCTACTTCACTCTTTTCAACCACGCTTGAGCACCATAAGGCCGTAGCCGTAGTGACCATGTTGACATACTAGGGCCTGTTCTCAATTGCTGAATCATCGGCATGCCAAATGGAAGCCGTGTCAAAAAAGTTGTTTACGGTCAATGACATAGCAAGGGGGCTGTTCACAGCGGTCTGAATCTGCTTATATCCTGATTTTTCGGCTGAGCTCAGGATGGATCGGAAGATGCTGCGCGACGACCAGTGGGCGCGCATTGAACAACTCTTGCCCGGCAAGGCGACCGACCGTGGTGTTACGGCCAAGGACAATCGGCGCTTCGTCGAAGCGGTGCTGTGGATCATGCGCACGGGCAGTCCGTGGCGCGATCTCCCGGAGGAACTGGGGCATTGGCACCGGACCTTCGTTCGCTTCTCGCGCTGGCGCGAGAAAGGGGTGTGGGAGCGGGTTGCCACAGCGCTGCGTAGCGAGGCCGACATGGAATATCTGTTCCTCGACTCGACGATCGTGCGCGCCCACCAACACGCTGCCGGCGCCCAAAAAAAGCGGGCGACCCGCAAATCGGCCGCTCGCGGGGTGGATTGACCACCAAGTTGCATGTGGCGGTGGATTCCCTGGGCAATCCAGTGCGAGTCATTCTCACGGCAGGTCAGATCTCCGATATCGGACAAGCGGGCGCACTCATCAAAGATCAGCCCGCCGAGTTCATTGTGGCCGACAAGGGCTACGACTCGGATGCCTTTATCGAAACCATCACGGCGCAAGGCAGCCAGGCGGTCATTCCACCTCGCGCCAACCGACTCAACCCGCGTACCTTCGATCGCCATATCTACAAGGACCGCAATCTGATCGAGCGCTTCTTCTGTCGGATCAAGCAATTCAGACGTATCGCTACGCGCTACGACAAACTCGCACAGTCATTCCTGTCCTTCGTTCATCTCGCTTGTGCTTTCGTCTGGTTGGCGTAATTGAGAACAGGCCCTAAGTTGCTGTTAATCCGATGCTCTGGAGCTTGACTACCGAAGTCCGGGAAACATCCGAACTCCTGCAGCAGGATGCGGTTGAATTCATCGTGTGTTGTCAGGAGGGCGGGCGTCTTATCGCCGATACGGGGGATGCCCGCGAAATCGCATTTTTGCCGGGACGCTTGGTCCTGATCCCGCCCAACACTGCTTACAGAATCGTCATCCACATGGGGGATGTGGCCCGTCTGAAGATCGCCTGCTGCCCCCCAAGCGACTTACCTCGTTTCTTATCACCCAAACAGGTGGCTTTGGTCAGCGACGTGAGTAAGGAGGGGATCACGGTTTCCGATTTTCCAGATCATTTGTCCTGGTTGGAAGCCACTATTAATATGATTTCTGACGGCTTCAGCAACGAAAATTTGCTGGCTGAACAGGTGAGTTGGAGTGCCGTGGGTCTGCTGCTATCGCTGCACGTCAAAGGCCGAACCAGTAGCGCAGATAATCTCATCCATCGCTATCGCGGCAGAATGCAGGAAGTGGTTTCCTGGATCGAGGACAACCTGCATGAGGAAATAACTCTGGATCAGGCGGCCAGACTTTTTGGCATGTCCCGCAGTCTGCTAACCCGGGAGTTTCGCCAGCATACTGGCAAAAGCATCGTCGACTTCAGAAATACTTTGCGGTTGCAAAAAGCGGCATCTCGGCTCTCGAATCTGACGGAGACAGTCACCGGTGCAGCCATCGACAGCGGGTTTTCAAGTGTTAGTCAGTTTCATCGGAAATTCAAGGAACATTTCGGCCTCACTCCTACAGCTTTTCGCAAAAAGCGCCTGAACGCCGATAGCCTCGATCAGGCCTAGGGCGAACCACGGCATCTCCATAATTTGAAAGGGCCTTTGCTCAGTTGGGGCCTCCTTGCTTTTCGGCAATACTCACCGCGCGTAGTAATGCCAATGTGGATTTATAAATGGTGCACGCTGCATTTTTCGCTCTCCCCAGCGAATCATCAGCAGCGAGCGCGCAACGTCACAATTCGCCTTGAAAATAAAGATTTAGGCTGGTGCGTTAGATTTCCTCTTGCCGAATTGATCCGGAGGTCGACACTGTGGCCTTTCAGCATCTTCCAGCCGCCACATCGGGTGAGGCTGTTACCAATCGTCGCTTTTCCTGGCTCGTGCAGGTCTTCCCTGGACGGAATTTTGTCATTACACTTAAAGTTGGTAGCGATACAATCGCTAGATTGTCTTTTAGACAAGGTATCACACTCAACCATGAAATCCGTCCGGCGTACACCAGAAGACAACCCCCTGCGACTCGATCGCCAGCTTTGCTTCCCTCTCTATGCTGCAACCAACTTGTTGACCCGGGTCTATCGACCTGTGCTGGAACCGCTTGGCCTAACCTATTCGCAGTATCTGGTCATGTTGGTGCTGTGGGAACGGTCGCCGGTCAGCGTTGGCGACCTTGGTGAATGCCTATATCTGGAAAATGGCACCTTGACGCCATTGCTTAAGCGCATGGAACAAGGCGGATTCATCAGTCGTCGTCGCGATACCGAGGACGAGCGGCGGGTGCTCGTCACACTGACGCCCCATGGACATGATTTGCGCGATGTCGCGAAGACCGTCCCGGAAACACTCTCTCGTCAATTGGGGCTCGATGAGGCATCCGTCGCGGAGCTGCGCAACTCAGTAAGGTCTCTGGTGTGCATCCTAGCCGATCACAAGTATCCGACATCATCTGAGGCGCCCAGTCGCCCACCTAGATCGAGCCCGCCTTTGGCAAAGGCATAGGAGAGCAAATCCATATGTCCCTTGCTCTCAAACACGCACCCTGCCCCTACCTTCCGGACCATGAAGTCGTTGGCCGCTTAACCACCGGCGGTGCCGAGGTAGCCCTATTGCGGACTGGCCATAGGGAGATTGAAGCGATGGTCAATCTGCTGAGCACACCTCACCTTGCTATCAAAAAGGGATGACCTATGGAGTTTCGGCACCTCCGCTGCTTCCTGGCAGTCGCCGAAGAACTCCACTTCGCCCGCGCAGCCGAGCGACTGCACATTGAGCAATCGCCGCTGTCGCGCACCATCAAGGAACTTGAAGAAGACCTAGGAGAGCAATTGTTCGTCCGGACCAGCCGCAGCACACGTCTGACACCGGCAGGCAAGTTGTTCCTGGAGCACGTACCGCGTGTCTTCACCGCCTTGCAGCAGGCGCGCGACAGTGTGAAGGCCGCTGCCAAAGGCTTCCACAGCCAATTGCGCATTGCGCTGTCCGACGGCATTGCGCCCGCGCGTCTGCCAGCTTTGCTGGCGTTGTGCCGACAGGAGGAGCCGGATGTCGAGATTCGGTTGTTCGAGGTACCGCTGTCTCAGCAGATCAAGGGACTGCATAGCGATCTGTACGACGTAGGGTTTGGCCAAGCCGATGAGGTTGGCGATGGTCTAGTTGCCGAAGCGGCTTGGACCGATCCACTGATGGTCGCAGTGCCAGCGCGGCATCCACTGTTGACGCACAAGCGCATCCCACTCAATGAAGTGCTGCGTTATCCGCTGGTGTTGTGCGATCCACAGGTATGCGAAGGCCACGCACGCCAGATCGATCGTGTACTGCGACGAGCAGAACAAGAACCCGTGATCGCCGAGCGCGTGACCTCCAGTGATTTGATGATGGCGCTGGTGTCGGCTGGTTTTGCCCTGGGTTTGACTGGCGCAGCGCAAATCGCTTCCAGCCGAGAGGCAGGCGTGGTGGCGCGTCCGCTGGCGGGCCGCTCACCGATTCTGACGACCTATCTGCTGCGCAGAGAAGGAGAAATTTCGGAAGTCTTGGCCCGCTTCATCGAACGGGTGCAGGCCATCGAGTCACCTGAAGGTTTAAGGCACGCGCCATCCTCACAATCCTACAACCCACAGGACATCAAGCAATGAGGAATATCGTACCGTTCTTGCTGGTCGCAGCATTGGTCGCGTGCGGTCCATCGGGAACATCCACCGAGGTCAACGTACCAACCGTGGAAGAACTGGCCGCCGATCCTGCGCGACTAAAGGAGCTGCGTCAGCAGTGCAAGACGGATCGTCCAAAACTCGGCAATGAACTTTGCAACCGAGTAGCCGGAGCGACGAACCTACGCTTTCTCGGCGACGGCAAGACGCCCTACACCCCACCGAAGGAACAAGCCAAGTTTTGATTCATTCGTCTTTGTCCTCCCACGAAATTCATCTATTTGCTCGACACGTCGCAACGCGCCCTGGCTTGCGGCTTTTTTACCGGACTCGCTCCTTTATGGATTGATGCTGTTTTAGGAATTTTTGTCCTGATAACAGTCTTTGACCGACCTTGATCCAGCCCCGAATCTCGCACATGCGGCATGTTTTTGTGCCACTTGTCGCGCAGGAGAAATTGGGAGGGCAGGATGCAAGGTCAGGGTGTGCTGTTCGGACAGATCGCCGTTGTTTTCGGCATTGTGATCGCCGGTGTGTGGGGTGCCACACAATGGGCAGCCGCCGCCCTGGGCTACCAGCTACGCCTCGGCTCGCCCTGGTTCGATTTTTTCGGCACACCGGTCTATCACCCTTGGCGGCTGTTCGAGTGGTGGTTCTTCTTCGATGCCTATGCGCCACATGTCTTCGACATCGGCGGCGCGATCGCGGGCGGCAGCGGCCTAGCTGCCGTACTGGTTGCCATCGGCATGTCGGTATGGCGTTCGCGGCAATCGAAGCTTGTCACGACCTATGGTTCCGCTCGTTGGGCCGATGCCGCCGACATCAGCAAAGCTGGCCTGAACCAGCCTGCTGGTGTTTTTCTCGGCCTGCATGACGGCCAATACCTGCGGCACGAAGGACCGGAACACGTCCTGACCTTCGCGCCGACTCGCTCGGGCAAGGGCGTGGGCCTGGTGGTGCCAACGCTTCTTTCCTGGCCCGCGTCCGCCGTCATCCACGACATCAAGGGTGAGAACTGGCAGATCACCGCCGGCTGGCGTTCGCGCTTCTCCCACTGTCTGCTGTTCAACCCCACCGATGCCAAATCTGCCGCCTACAACCCGCTGCTGGAGGTTCGGCGCGGTGCGCATGAAGTGCGCGACGTGCAGAACATCGCCGACATTCTGGTGGACCCGGAAGGCGCGCTGGAGCGGCGCAACCATTGGGAAAAGACCTCGCACGCCTTATTGGTCGGCGCCATCCTGCATGTGCTCTATGCCGGTGAAGACAAGACGCTGCGCGGCGTCGCCAACTTCCTGTCCGACCCGGCATGCCCGTTCGAGCTGACGCTGCATCGGATGATGACGACACGGCACCTCGGCGATGCACCGCATCCCGTCGTCGCTTCGGCTGCGCGTGAAGTGTTGAATAAGTCGGACAACGAGCGTTCTGGCGTGCTGTCCACGGCCATGTCGTTCCTCGGCTTGTACCGCGACCCCACGGTGGCCGAAGTCACCTCGCGCTGCGACTGGCGCATCGCCGACCTGATTTCGGCAGAGCATCCGGTATCGCTATACCTGGTTGTGCCGCCGTCCGACATCAGCCGCACCAAACCGCTGGTGCGCCTGATTCTCAACCAGATCGGCCGGCGCCTGACCGAATCGCTTGACGGCAGCGACGGCATCGCGCGCCGCCACAAGCTGCTATTGATGCTCGACGAGTTCCCGGCGCTGGGCCGACTCGACTTCTTTGAGACGGCGCTGGCGTTCATGGCCGGTTACGGCATTCGCAGCTTCCTGATCGCGCAGTCGCTCAACCAGATCGACAAAGCCTACGGCCAGAACCATTCCATCCTCGACAACTGCCATGTCCGGGTGACGTTCGCCACCAACGACGAACGCACTGCCAAGCGCATTTCGGAGACGCTGGGCACGGCCACCGAGCTGCGCGCGCAGCGCAACTATGCCGGTCATCGGCTTGCACCGTGGCTAGGGCACCTGATGGTGTCGCGGCAGGAAACGGCGCGGCCGCTGCTGACGCCCGGCGAAGTGATGCAGCTTCCGCCCGACGAGGCCGTGGTGATGGTGTCCAGCGTGGCACCGATCAAGGCCAAGAAACTGCGCTACTACGCCGACGTGAACTTCAAGCGGCGCGTACTACCGCCGCCCGCGCTTGCAGCCAGTCGCTACGCCGACGCGCCGCCTCGGCAGCCTGACGACTGGAGTGGTCTGGCAATCCCCACCGTACCAACCGCACACGCAGCAGCCTTGGCCGACAGCGAAGCCAGCACCGCCGATGACGGCGGGCCACGCCGTCAGCCGGAGCTGTCCGAAGTCGCCGAGTACCACCCCGAGCAGGAGCCTGCCAGCAACGACCTTGCGCTGCTCGATGACGACGACTTGCCGCTGCCTGCCTTTGCCTCATTCCCCCGCCAGCTCGACCCGGCCATGCAACGCACGGCCCGGCTGGCATCACTCGACCCTGACGACGGAATCCAGCTATGAGCCAATACCGCCTCAACCTGTTCATTCCGCCCGAGCACGCGAAGCGCCTGGACGAGCTGGCCGCCAAGAAAGGCGTGTCCAAGTCGTCCATCGTCGCGGCGGCACTGGCATCTTGGTTGTCGCCGGACGCGGGCGATCAGCGCGAGGCGGCCATTGCCAAGCGGCTTGATCGGCTGTCACGCCAGTTCGAGCGGCTGGAGCGCGACCAGAACATCGAGATCGAGACGCTGGCGCTATTCGTTCGCTACTTCCTGACCGTCAGCACGCCAGTGCCCGAAGCACACCAGGAAGCGGCCCGTGCCCAGGGCAAGGCGCGCTTCGAGCAGTTCGTCGAACAGCTTGGCCGTCACCTGTTGCGTGGGCGCAGCCTGGTACGCGACGTGATGGAAGAACTTCACCCCGACTCTGCACGGCTGGACGAAGCGGCGGCGTTGGCCGAAGCCCAGGAGCGTGCATCATGAGCGCGCAGCCCGAGTCGTTCACCGCCACGTCGCTCGACCGGCGCATTCGCATGCTGCGCACGGCCATGGGGCCGGTGATCGCCGCCGCGCTGGAAGACCCGGACGTGGTGGAAATCATGCTCAACCCCGATCGGTCACTGTGGGTCGATCGTCTGTCCTCCGGCCGCGCACCGCTGGGCGTGGAACTGTCTGAAGAAGACGGCGAACGCATCATTCGGCTGGTCGCCGCACACGTCGGCGCGGAGGTCCATCGCGGCCAGCCGCTGCTGACCGCCGAGCTACCCGAGACGGGCGAACGCTTCGAGGGCATTATGCCGCCCGCCGCGCCGGGGCCAGCCTTCGCGCTGCGCAAGCGGGCCGTGAACATCATCGGCCTGGAGCGCTACGTCGCCGACGGCATTCTGTCCGCCCCACAGGCCGAATTCCTGCGCCACGCGGTGCGCGAGCGGCAGAACATCCTGATCGCTGGCGGCACCAGCACTGGCAAGACGACGCTGGCGAACGCCTTGCTCGCCGAGATCACCGTCACCGGCGACCGCGTATTGGTGCTCGAAGACACCATCGAGCTGCAATGCGCCGCGCGCGACCACGTGCCGCTGCGTACGCGTGTGGGCGTCGTGTCGATGACCGAACTGGTGCGCGCCACGATGCGGTTGCGCCCAGACCGCGTGGTGGTCGGCGAGGTGCGCGGCGGCGAGGCCCTGGATCTCATCAAGGTATGGGGAACCGGCCATCCCGGCGGCATCGCCACCATTCATGCCGGCTCCGCACTGGGCGCGTTGCTGCGTCTGGAGCAGTTGGTTCTCGAAGTCGCCGTGAATCCGCCGCGCGCATTGATCGCCGAGGCGGTGAACGTGGTCGTGTTCATCGTCGGCCGTGGCCGCAAGCGCCGCATCGAAACCATCGCCCGTGTCGCCGGCTTCGATGGCGTGGGTTATCGCCTGACGGAAGCCTTGGAAACGCCATTTCCAGAGTTGCTGCCGCTGTCTTCCATCGTTCCTTCGTCCCTTCCTTCTCTTTCCCTCAACCACTCTGGAGAACTGCCATGACGCACGCCCATGCTTTCCGTATTTCCGTAAATCCGGCTTCGATCCTTGCACGCTTGCGCCGTCTGTCTGAGCCTGCCCATCACGGTCTATTGTTGGCCGCCGCGATGCTGCTGACGGCGGGCACCGCGAAGGCAGCCGGTTCCTCGATGCCCTGGGAAGGGCCGCTGCAATCCATCCTCGACTCGATCCAGGGGCCGGTGGCTCGGATCATCGCGGTCATCATCATCATTTCGACGGGCCTGGCGCTGGCCTTCGGCGATACGTCAGGAGGCTTTCGCAAGCTGATCCAGATCGTGTTTGGTCTGTCCATCGCCTTCGCCGCGTCCTCGTTCTTCCTGTCGTTCTTCAGCTTCTCCGGCGGGGCGGTCGTATGAGCGCGACTCACGACCTGCCGGGCTTCGAGATTCCGCTGCATCGCTCGCTGACCGAGCCGATCCTGCTGGGTGGCGCGCCGCGCACCGTGGCAATTGCCAATGGCACGCTGGCCGCCGCTGTTGGGCTGGGCCTGCAACTGTGGATTCCGGGCCTGGTGCTCTGGATCGTCGGCCACTCCCTGGCGATGTGGGGGGCACGAGTCGATCCGCAATTCATGCAGGTGTTTGCCACGCACCTGAAACACAAACCGCTGCTGGACGTGTGAGGACCATGCCATGCTGAACCTCGCCGAATACCGCCAGCGCCCGGCTTTGCTTGCCGACTGGTTGCCCTGGGCCGGTCTGGTCGCACCGGGTGTCGTGCTCAACAAGGACGGCAGTTTCCAGCGCACGGCGCGCTTTCGCGGGCCGGACCTGGACAGCGCGACGCAGGGCGAGCTGATCGCCACCACGGCGCGGCTGAACAACGCGCTGCGCCGGCTCGGCTCCGGTTGGGCGCTGTTCATCGAAGCTGAACGCCTGCCTGCAGCGGACTATCCGCACTCGGATTTTCCGGAGCCGCTGTCCTGGCTGGTGGACGAGGAACGGCGCGCGACCTTCGAAGAGTCTGGCCACCATTTCGAGAGCGGCTATCACCTCACGCTGCAATACCTGCCGCCCGAGGAGTCCCGCGCACGCGCGGCCAAGATGCTCTACGAGAACACGCCCACGCAAGGCGTGGACTGGCGCGAACGCCTGTTGGCCTTTGTCGCCGAAACCGACCGTATCTATGACCTGCTGGACGGCGTGATGCCGGAGATCGACTGGCTCGACGACAGCCAGACGCTGACTTACCTGCATGCGACCGTTTCGACGCATCGCTATCGCATCGGCGTGCCGGAAGTGCCGTTCCATCTCGATGCACTACTGGCCGATGCACCGCTGGTCGGCGGCCTCGCGCCCATGCTGGGCGACCAGCACCTGCGCGTCGTGACGATACGCGGCTTTCCGACCTCGACCTGGCCGGGGATTCTGGATGACCTCAACCGCCTGGGCTTCGCCTACCGCTGGAGCACGCGCTTCCTGTGCATGGACAAGGCCGAGGCTGAGAAGGAGTTGGGCCGCCTGCGCCGGCAGTGGTTCGCCAAGCGCAAGAACGTCCTCGCGCTACTGCGTGAGACGATCTTCCAGCAGGAGTCGCCGCTGGTCGATACCGACGCCAGCAACAAGTCTGCCGACGCGGACGCAGCTTTGCAGGAGCTGGGCAGCGATCAGGTCGCCTTCGGCTACGTCACTGCGACCGTCACCGTGCTGGATGCCGACGCCAACGCGGCCGACGAGAAGCTGCGTAGGGTGGAGCGCGTCATCCAGGGCCGTGGCTTCGTGACGATGCCGGAGACGCTGAATGCCGTGGAGGCCTGGCTGTCGTCGGTGCCGGGTAATGCCTACGCCAATGTCCGCCAGCCCATCGTCTCGACTCTGAACCTCGCGCACCTGATGCCGGTATCGGCGGTGTGGGCCGGCCCGGAGAAAAACGACCACCTCGACGGCCCGCCGCTGATCGTTACCCGCACCGAGGGCGCGACGCCGTTCCGACTGGTGACGCACATTGGCGACGTGGGGCATACGCTGGTGGCCGGCCCGACCGGCATGGGCAAGTCGGTTCTGCTCGCCATGCTGGCGATGCAGTTCCGCCGCTATCCCGGCTCACGCATCTTCGCTTTCGACATGGGGCGTTCGATGCGCGCCACCATTCTCGGCCTGGGCGGTGAGCACTACGACCTCGGCGCCGACGGCGCGATCGCATTTCAGCCGCTCGCACGCATCGACCGGGAAGGCTATCGCACCTGGGCGGCCGAATGGGTCGAAGGTCGCCTGCGGCAAGAAGGCATTACGGTTGGTCCGAACGAGAAGGCGGCCATCTGGTCGGCGCTCGTCAGTCTTGCGGGTGCGCCTGTAGAGCAGCGCACGCTCACCGGCTTGTCGGTGCTGCTGCAATCCAACGTGCTGCGGCAGGCACTCGCTCCCTACGTGCTCGGCGGCGCTCACGGCAAGCTGCTCGATGCCGACAGCGACCGGCTGGGCGTGGGCGACGTTCAGGGCTTCGAGATGGAGGAGCTGATGCACAGCAAGGCCGCGGTATTGGCCGTGCTGGGCTATCTGTTCGCGCGCTTCGATGAGCGTTTCGACGGCGCGCCGACGCTGCTGATCCTCGATGAAGCGTGGCTGTTCCTTGACGACCCGGTGTTCGCGGCGCGCATTCGCCAGTGGCTCAAGACGCTGCGCAAGAAGAACGTCAGCGTCATCTTCGCCACGCAGTCGCTAGCCGACATCAAGGATTCGACCATCGCGCCCGCGATCATCGAGAGCTGCGCGAGCCGCATCTTCCTGCCCAACCCGCAGGCCACCGAGCCGCAGATCCGCACGATCTACGAGGGCTTTGGGCTGAACAGCAGGCAAATCGAGATCGTCGCCACCGCCCAGCCCAAGCGCGACTACTACTACCAGTCGCGTCTGGGCAATCGCCTGTTCGATCTGGACCTTGGGCCGGTCACGCTCGCCTTTGCGGGCGCTTCGACGCCCCAGGACCAACGCGCTATCGACAACGTACTGCGCGATGCCGGAACACCCGGCTTCGCAGGTGCGTGGCTGCGCCATCGCGGCCTTGATTGGGCGGCCGACCTGTTGCCGTCCGCTCCCTCGGCCGCGTCCTTCCTTGCTTCCCAACCTCTGGAGGTTTCACCATGAAAAAACGTCTTCTTGCCGTCGCTGTCGCTGCCCTGATCGGCGCCGTGCCGGTCGCTCAAGCGCAATGGGTCGTCATCGACCCCACGAATCTGGCCCAGAACATCCTGACTGCCGCGCACACGCTGGAGCAGATCAACAACCAGATCAAGCAGCTTCAGAACGAAGCGCAATCCTTGATGAACGAGGCCCGCAACCTCGCAAGCCTGCCGTTCAACGTGGTCAATCGCCTGCGGAGCAACCTGGACACGACGCGGCAACTGATCGGCCAAGCGCGCGGGCTGGCCTTCGACATCCAGAACATGGACCAGCAGGTCGGGCAACTGTACCCGGAGCAGTACGCCGCCACCGTGAGCGGCAATCGGATGTTCCAGGACGCACACCAGCGCTGGCAAAACACGCTCCAGGGCTTGCGCACCGCCATGCGCATGCAAGCGCAGGTGTCGCAGAACCTGAACCAGGATGAGGGCGTGTTGGCCGATCTAGTTGACCAGAGCCAGTCGGCCACTGGCGCCTTGCAGGCCATGCAGGCCACTAATCAGCTCCTGGCCCTGCAAGCCAAGCAGTCCATCCAGACCCAGCAGCTCCAGCTCACGCAGGGGCGTGCAGCTTCGCTGGAACTGGCGCGTCAAGCCGCTGCCGTCGAGCGTGGACGCGAGGTGACGCGCCGCTTCCTCGGTAGCGGCACGGCGTACACGCCGCAGTCCGTGAACTTCTACGGCAACTGACGGATGCGGCCATGAACGACGTCTCCGTCATCGACCGTTTCCTCAATGTCTTCTCCACGTACATCGATTCGGGGTTCGGCCTGCTGCACGGTGAAGTCGCGTTCTTGACCGCGACGCTGGTGGCGATCGACATGACCCTGGCCGGCCTCTATTGGGCGCTGGGCCATGCCACCGGCCAGGGCGAGGACGTGATGGCCAAGCTCCTGCGCAAGGTGCTCTACGTCGGTGCCTTCGCCTACATCATCGGCAATTTCAACTGGCTGGCGAGCATCGTGTTCCGGTCCTTCGCGGGTCTCGGCCTGACGGCTTCCGGTTCGACCATGACCATGGCGACCTTCCTGCAGCCGGGGCGCCTCGCCAAAACCGGCATCGACGCGGCTGCGCCCATCCTGCAACAGATCAGTGAGATGGCCGGCTTCCCAGAGGTGTTCATCAACATCGCGCCGATCGTGGTGATGTTCCTCGCCTGGCTGATCGTCATCATCAGCTTCTTCGTGCTGGCTGTGCAGCTCTTCGTCACGCTGATCGAATTCAAGCTGACCACGCTCGCCGGCTTCGTGCTGGTACCGTTCGCGCTCTGGAACAAGACCGCGTTCCTTGCCGAAAAGGTGCTCGGCAACGTGGTGTCCTCGGGCATCAAGGTGCTGGTGCTGGCCGTGATCGTGGGCATTGGTACGGGGCTGTTCGCCGAGTTCCAGGTCACGCCCAGTGAGCCATCCATTGATCATGCACTGGTGGTGATGCTGGCCTCGCTCGCCATGCTCGCACTCGGCATCTTCGGCCCAGGCATCGCCACCGGCCTGGTGTCCGGCGCGCCGCAGCTTGGCGCGGGTGCGATGGCCGGTGCAGCGATGGGCGCAGCCGGTACGGCCGTCGCTGTCGGTGCTGCCGCGACCGGCGTGGGCAGCGCGGTGGCGGCCGGC
>NZ_SDKK01000025.1:0-13578 GCF_008107625.1 Zoogloea oleivorans | reverse complement strand
CGGCCGGCGCGCGCATGGCACCCGCCGCAGCAAAGATGGCCGCCAGCGGCGGGCGTGCTGCGGCCTCGACCGCAGGCAGTGCCCGGTCGGCCTATCAAGCGGGTTCCGCAGCAGCCGGTGGTGGTTTCAAGGGGGCCGCTGCCGGTGTGGGCAACGTCGCCAAGACCGGTGCGCAGGCTGTCGGTCAAAAGGCCGCCGCCGGGATGCGCTCGCTCAAGGAGCGTGCGGCATCTGCTTTCCGTTCCGACGAAGCGGCATCTGCATCCGGTGGCGCTTCCGCAACCAGCCAATCCACCGCCAACGAAGCCAATTCCGGCACGGCCGACCAGCAACAGGCGCAGCCTGCCTGGGCCAAGCGCCTGCATCGCCGCCAGCAGATCGGCCATGCCGCCACGACCGCTGCCCACACGCTGCGCGGGGGCGACGGCGGCGGTTCGAGCAGCGGCCCGAGTTTGCACAGTTCCGACGATTGAAGCGATTCATAAGGAGAACAAACCATGCGATTCAAACGACCGCAGGTGCGCTATGCCGATACGCCGCAGCCTGCCACGCCCTACCAATCCGCCGCTCAGGTGTGGGACGAGCGCATCGGCTCGGCCCGCGTGCAGGCAAAGAACTGGCGGCTGATGGCTTTCGGCTGCCTGGTGCTTGCGCTGTTGATGGCCGGCGGCCTGGTCTGGCGCTCGGCGCAGTCCATCGTTACGCCCTACGTGGTGGAGGTGGATCAGGCTGGCCAGGTTCGGGCCATCGGCGAGGCCGCCACGCCGTACCGGCCGAACGATGCTCAGATCGCCTATCACCTCGCGCACTTCGTCGTGCTGGTTCGTTCATTGTCCATCGATCCCATCGTCGTGCGGCAGAACTGGCTCGATGCCTACGACTACACCACCGATCGCGGCGCGGGCGTGCTCAACGAGTATGCGCGCACCCATGACCCGTTCGCCCGCGTCGGCAAGGAGTCGGTCACGGTGCAGATCACCAGCGTCGTGCGCGCCAGCGATGCGTCTTTCAACGTGCGTTGGACCGAGCAGCGCTTCGTCAATGGTGCGCCGGCTGGCACCGAGCGCTGGAACGCCGTGATTTCCACCATCCTGCAAACCCCGCGCACCGAGCAGCGGCTGCGCAAAAACCCATTGGGCATCTACGTCAACGGACTGTCGTGGAGCCGCGAACTCGATGCCGCCGAAGGAGCCAAGCCATGAACCCGTCTTTCCGCTTTTACGCATTTGTGTTGACGCTTGCAGCGTCAGTGCTGTCGCTGCAGGGCTGCGCCACGAGAGGCACGCCGCCGCCAATCATCTCGCTCGATGAGCCAGTGCAGACCCAGCCGCTACCCGAACTGCCCAAGCCGGTGGAAGTGGTCGAGATGCCGAAGGTGCTGCCGATGCCGGCGCAGATGAAACCTCTGCCCGAGAGCATCGAGACCAAGACGGCACCTGAACCCGCTGATGAAAAGCTGCGGGTCTCGCGTGCCAACGCCGAGGCGCGCATTGCGCCCACGCGCGAGGGCTACGTCAACGCCATTCAGGTCTGGCCCTTCACCGATGGCGCGCTGTACCAGGTCTATGCGGCACCGGGACGGGTGACGGTGATCTCTCTCCAACCCGGCGAGGAGCTGGTCACGGTTGCCGCCGGCGACACGGTGCGCTGGATCGTTGGCGACACCTCCAGCGGCGCCGGTGATGCGCTGCACGTCAGCGTGCTGGTCAAGCCGATCCGCTCGGGTCTCAAGACCAATCTGGTCGTCACCACCAGTCGACGCACCTACCTGATAGAGCTGACCTCGACCGAACGCGCCTGGATGGCATCGGTGTCGTGGGAATACCCGAGGGATCGGATGCTGGCCCTGCAACGCCAGGCACAGGCCGCGCAGGCGACCGCCCCAGTTGATACCGGCCTGTCGTTGGAGAAGATTCGCTTCCGCTATGCCATCAGCGGCAGCACGCCGCCGTGGAAACCGCTACGCGCCTTCGATGACGGTGAGAAGGTGTATATCCAGTTCCCACCGGGCATCGCCCAAGGCGAGCTGCCGCCGCTGTTCGTGATCGGCGCGCAGGGCGACGGGCAACTGGTGAACTACCGTTTCCGCACACCGTACTACATCGTTGATCGGCTGTTCGGCGCGGCCGAGCTGCGCCTGGGCGGTGGAAAGGGAAGCGAGGGGGGCGAAGTGGTGCGCATCGAGCGCACGGATGGCGTGGCGCGGGGGAACTGAACATGAGCCAGGACGACACTCCCGACCTTGCCACGCCACAGGCGGGCAAGGTAGCCCCTGAGGCGGTGGCGCTACGCGCCCAGCCGCGCCCGGTGACGCGCTTGAATAGGCGCACGTTGGCGGTCTTGGCCGGCGGCCTCGCCGTCGCGGTGTTGGGCGCAACCATGTGGTCGCTGCAACCGCGCAAGCGCAGTGCAAGCGAACAGGCTGAGCTTTACAACGTGGATCGCGTGTCGCGCTCGGAAGGTCTGGACCAGCTTCCGACCGATTACTCCAAGCTGCCGCGGGTCTTGCCTCCCCAAGTACCCGCGCTGGGGCCGCCGTTGCCGGGCGACTTGGGGCCAGCCATCGTGAAGTCGCAGCAGCCTGTAGCACCCACCTACACGCCGCCCGGCCACGTTCCAGCAAATGCCGAGCACGACGCACAGCGCAAGGAAGCGGAGGCCGCAGCGGGCGCATCGGTGTTCTTCCGTTCGAGCAACCAGCGCGCCGCTGCCGCGCCGACGCAGGTGGCCACAGCCAGTCCGGCGCCCGGCCTTGCGGGCTTCGATCCCATGGCTGTCGGGCCAACTTCAACAGCAGCGCAGCCGGCCGATCCGACCGCCGTGCAGAACCGGCAGGACCAGAAAGAGGCGTTCCTGAAAGCCGGTTCCACGGAAACCCGTAATTCCGGGAATCTGAAAATGCCAGCTTCGCCGTACCAGGTCATGGCCGGCACGGTAATCGCGGGCGCGCTGGTTACGGGCATCAAATCCGATCTGCCCGGCGACGTGATCGCCACCGTGACAGAGCCGGTCTATGACACGGCCACCGGCAAGTTTGTACTGATTCCGCAGGGTTCGCGCATCCTCGGCCGCTACAACAGCCAGGTGAGCTATGGGCAGAGCCGGGTACAGGTGGTATGGAACCGGATCATCCTGCCCGACACGTCTTCGCTGATGCTGGACAACCTGGCGGGTGCCGACCCGGCTGGCAACTCTGGTCTGGAGGATGGTGTCGATTGGCATTGGGATCGCATCTTCGCGGGTGCTGCGCTGACGACGCTGCTTGGTGTCGGTGCAGAGCTGGCTGCACCGGAGAACCGCCAGAACGGCGACCGCGTCATCAATGCCGGGCGCAACAGCTTGCAAGACAGCGTGAACCAGGTCGGCCAAGAGATGACCCGACGCAACCTCAACATCCAGCCCACATTGACGGAGCGGCCTGGCCTGCCGGTCCGCATCATCGTCAATCGGGATCTGGTGCTTCGGCCCTATCAGCCGCTGTTTTTCAACCGGGGGACTTCACGATGAGCACTACGCGCAAGCTGCGGCTGGGGCCGCTGCCCAAGACCGAGAGCATCAAGCTGACCTTCACGTGCCCGACCAGCCTCAAGGCAGACCTTGACCGCTACGCCGCGTTGCATGCGCAGGCCTACGGGGAAGCTGTTGATCCGATGGCACTAATCCCGTACATGCTGGATGCCTTCATGGCAGGGGATCGGGGCTTCAGGAAAGGGGGGCGTGCAAGTAGTCAAGCAACTGGTGCAGCCTCACGGTAAACTGTGCATACCAGTCACAAAGAGGAAGCATTGGAGCGAGAAGACCGATAGTTCAATCAGCCTGACGTATCAACAGATTCAGAAGACAGAGCGAACCGTCCGATTGCTGGGTGAGATTCCCACTAACAACAAGCACCGTACCCTAACCAACGCACAACAAACCAAGGAGGTAACTATGAAGAAAACAACCTTCAAACTTAATTTCGTGGCAAGTTGGGCTGTGGCACTGTCGGTCTTCGTTGGCGCTGGAGGTGCACAGTACATCTGTGCTCGATCCAATGCTTCTTCGAGTTGATGCCAAGGGGCCAAGGCCGCGTACAAGGCATTTCGCCCGGCCAAGAACGCGCAGCCCACGAGCTGCACGTTCTTGTTTGGGGTGGGAACTTTGCATAGATGGTGATCGGCGAGCGAAGTCTTGCCGTGCACAATCTATTCGCTGTGGCGCTCCTGGGTTTGCTACCGCGATGCTCCTATGTGGCTCCCAGCCCGCAAATCAGTAGTGGGCCGAAGTCACCGGAAAATCCCCTAAACTGTTGCTGTATACAGACTTTTAACACTATGTCCGCCATCAAGAAATGCTTGACAGCGGACATTTTTTATTGGAATGGGTGGCGGTTTTGCGGGTGGAATGGGTGGCCGGCTTGGTGTCGTTACAGGTGGAGGGTTTCGATCGTTATGTGTGGCTGAGTTGGGGTGGAATACGCAGAATGATGCGTAGAGGCCAACCTTGGGGTCGACGCCGGCGATGATGGAAAAGGCGATGGCCTCGGGGATCAGGGCGAGCGCCACCACGAGACCTGCCAGCAGGTCGTTTCGGACGTTGGAAAACCAGTCCTGGCGGAGTGTGTGTAGGGACATGGATAGGTATAAGGCTCATCCAGTGAGGCTGAGCGATTCATGAACAGCGAGGAGAAACGGCCCTGGAGCGCTCCAGAATCTGGCGCATTTCGGACCAAAGGGCGCAGCCAGCGCACAGCAAGCCGCATGGAGCGGCAAGCTTAAAGAGGGAGAGAGGCTTAAGGGGGCGTAACGGAGAAGAAGTATCCACGCGGCAAAGCTGAACCCCGGTAGAACACAGGCTTCATATTGGTCAATGCGGATGGACAGAGGTGTCCATCCGGCATCGATTTGAGGGGGGCGCGGACTGCTTTCATCTGGGGTAATGGTGCACTGCAACTGGGCATAGCGTCAAGGTGAGCCAGCGATCAGTAATTTGTGGGCTCACGCCTGCATCTATTTCGACCCTGTTTCGCCTACGTTTAATGCAGGACCTGCATGGGGCCGGCCAGTTTCCATCCCACACGTTGGAGGCAGATCATGAGCGCAATTGACGTTGTCTTTTGTCATCCCATCCGAACTCCCATTGGCACGTACGGTGGCAGCCTGAAGGCCCGCCAGTAACGGTATTGGGTGCAGCAGTCATCCGCGAAACCCTCCGGAGATCGCAACTTTATTCGGAGAAGATCGAAGCCTTGGTCATGGGGCAGGTTGTCCAGGCCGGTAGCAAGATGAATCCGGCTAGGCAGGCTGGCATCGGCGGGGGGCTGCGCCGTCTGATGTCTATGTGCCGGCCGACGACATGACCGACCCTGCGGTGGGGGCGATCCTCGCGCACCTGGACACCAACGTGATTTTGTCTCGTAACCAGGCGGCCAAGGGGATTTACCCGGCGGTCGATCCGCTGGTCTCGGGAAGCCGGATGATGGATCGGGTAGGCACCCAGATCCGCTCACCACATAGATCCAGGCTCGGGAGCGATCAGGATACGGAAGTGAATTCCTTCCAAAATTCATATTCGGAGATGTCCCATGCTCCGTAGGCTGTGCAGTAGCGCTGACCCCCTTCGACTTCATACACGTGAGCCAGCGGATCGGACGATTTATTCCAGACCCGGATCAATGCTTCCATCTTCCAATGCCCCGAGCCATTCAGAAAAGGCGGGGTAACGAGCTGAATCCCCAGGACAGACACGCCCTCACTCTCCCTATCGAGAAACGCTATCAGTTCACCAGCAGGATTGGCGATTAGCACTGTTTCGGTAAGGCTTCCTTTGGGTGTGGAGAGCGCATAGCTCACGTGAAACCATTCGCTGGGCGTAGTGAGGCCCACAGCCCGCCAAGCATCCTTTCCGTTGCCGAGAAGGCGCGACATGAAGGGATGGTGAGCGGATGCATCAGTGATAAACATGCGATTCGAGACTTTCAGTAGTGACGTACGGCCGATCAGCCGAAAAATGCGTTGGTCAGGTAGCGGAGATTTCCCCGTGAGTTCAGTTTGAACTGAGTATGCGAGGAAAAGTCGATATTGTGACTTAAACACGGCTGACTTAAAAGCATCACTCCGAGAGACTGAAATAATGTCTCTCAGCGAATCACCGTCCCGTTCAGACGTGCTAACAGCACGGGAACTCCTTGCGATGAATATCGTTCGGCTTCGTAGGGAGAAGGGATGGTCTCAGGAGGATTTGGCTTTGGAAGCAGGCCTGCACCGTACCTTTGTGGCGCATGTTGAACGCCAAGCGCGAAACATCTCGATCGACAATATCGAACGTCTTGCAAACGCCTTGCAGGTCAGCATTCACATCCTACTGTTGCCGTAGTTCCGGTGATTGCCGCACTCAATATGACCACTGCGACGCCTTTGCGCAGTTCCAGGCGGATGGGTGCAGTGGCGCTCTGGGTAAGCTGCGCCGGGACGAAACCGCCGATGGCTTCGGACGCCGCCGGGCGTAAAGGCAGGCAGGACAGCTCTAGCAGGGCGTCGATTTAGTCAATCTCCAGTCCCCGCAAGGCTTTCGATGGATTTATAATTCACTAAGCATTTACAGGCTTCAATATCCATGCGCGGCCCCGACCATAAACAAAGCAGTCTTTTCAGCTACACCAACATCGAAGACCGGATTGCGGTGGATCATCCGCTGCGTCGTGTCAAAGTAATGGCCGACATGGTTTTGCATTCGATGTCGCCGACCTTCGATTCCCTTTACGCCGAAGGGGGGCGCCCGTCGATTGCCCCCGAGCGCCTGCTTCGTGCCCTGCTGCTGCAATGCCTGTTCTCCATTCGCTCGGAGCGGGCGCTGATCGAACATCTCGATTTCAACATGATGTTCCGCTGGTTCGTCGGCCTGAGTCAGGACGAGCCGGTGTGGGACCACTCGAGCTTTTCGGCCAATCGCGATCGGCTGTTCAAGGAAAGCGTGATGCGGGAATTCTTCGGCGGCGTCGTGGCCATCGCCGAATGGGCCGAGCTGATCTCGGATGAGCACTTCAGCGTCGACGGCTCGCTCTTGCGGGCCTGGGCCTCGCACAAGAGCCTGGCGGCGCGGGACGGCTCGGATGAGCCCCCGGGCCCCGACCAAGGGCGCAACCCGGAGGTGGATTTCCGCGGCAAGAAACGCTCAAACAAGACCCACGTCTCCCGCACCGATCCGGACGCCCTCCTGGCCACCAAGAGCACGGGCGTGGCCTACCTGAGCTACACCACGCACACGCTCAGCGAGAACCGTCACGGGCTGATCGTCGATGTGCACACCACGCAGGCCACCGGCACGGCCGAACGAGATGCGGCCCTGGTCATGCTCGCGCGTCGGGCGGCACCACGAAAACCCGATCGTCCCATCACGGTGGGCGCCGATCGCGGGTATGACGCGGCCGAATTCATCCAGTCGCTCCAGGATATGGGCATGGTCCCGCACGTGGCCGCCAAGACCCGAGGCAGTGCGGTGCCCGAGGCGATCAAGGAGACGGAGGACTACGCGGTGAGCCTGCGGCGCAGGAAGATGATCGAGGAAGCCTTTGGCTGGGTGAAGGAAGTCGGCACGCTCGGGCGCGTCATGCTGCGCGGGCTGGATCGTCTTCGCGGGGAGGTGCTGCTGAATTTTTCTGCCTATAACCTGACTCGGCTGGGCAATTTGCTGGCGCCGTCCCACTGAGCAGGGGGACGTATTCCGGGACGGGCCGTTGGGCAGAAATGTAGGCGCGGCAGTGGGAATGGCTGGGTAATGGATGCACGGGCGGCGGCGGAATAGACGCCTGAAAGCGGCAACACTTCCGGCTTGAAGCGCGCAGCGGAGATTGATTTTTCGGGCAGGGGAAAAAGCCGCGAGGAACGCTGATTTTTTCAACAGCCTGCTAGGCGGCTCGACGCCTCGATCGTGCATCCAGCGCCGTAGTTGGTTGGCGTTGATACCATTGGCCAGGGCCACGCCGGCGGCCGAGGCGCCCGGCTCGCCCCAGGCCTCGACTCTGATGTCCATTCGCACTGTTCAGTTACCCACTGTTCTTGTGGATATCCGTGGGGATAGCACAAGGGCTGTAGCTGTATGCAATTGTTTAGTATATTGTTTTTAGCATTGCCTCATTAATAGGCGGTGAAGCGACCCAGAAAGTCTCACCGCCTCATTCCCTAGGCTGATCGGTATTTTGGAGTGGATGGGCCGCAGGTAGGGCTGAAGTGACGGATTCCTGACTAACTTGGCTCTGCGCATAGGCTTGGCGCAGTCGCGTGCTTGTTACCGACGCCTTCAGACCCATGAAGTCGACAAGCTCCGAGTCACTTGCGCCGGCATCGATCAGCAAACCCGCGTAGGTATTGCGCAACGTCTGAGCACAGGCTCGATCACCCGTCACGCCAGCCGCTTCTAGACAACGCTGAGTGCGACGATGGATAGAAGAAGCGTGCATGAACAAGCTCTTCGCCGTTCGCCCGTAACCGACGCTTCGATCCCCCTCGAAAATGGGATGGGCACCATTCATCTCTTTCCCTTTCCGCTTCGCCTGAATCAGCAACCAAGCTCTAAGTGGTGCCATGGCAAACGGCATGATTCGGGCCCTGTGCGTATAGCGGGGCAAGCTAAGATCAATTCTGGCCTCAGCCAAATCAATGCAATTAAGCGTCAATCGCTCAACATGCGACACCTTCAAACCCGCGCCCAGCAAGAGCGCCACCAAAGCTAAATCCCGATATTCCAACCAAGCTTCCAAACCGCGGCCTTCAAGCTCAAGCCGCGTTACGGCTTGTTCGATGGTTTGAACGACGGCGCCGCGTTCTTTGTCGGAAAGAAAGCGGGTAGGTTTGTCCTTGTTCTGCCCCACTCTATCGTATCCAGCTTCGCGACCTGGATTCAGGCCGGCGAGTCCCAAGGCATTGAGATGCACGAAGACCCGCTCAAGTTGGCGAACATATTGCTGGCGCTGACGACCTGTTTGAGGGCGCCGACGGCTTTCGGGTAGATTCGGGTTCGCGGTATCGAGAAATCGGCGAAGATCGTCCTTTTCGCAGCGATCCAGACGCTTACCCTGCTCGCCTAGCCACTCGCAAAAGCGTGTAAACATGGCGATATAGACCGTTTTGGTCGAAGCGGCATAGGGTTGCCGGCTTAGCCACGATGCGTAGGCAATCTGCGGCGCATCAAGCCAAGAGTTTAAGGAGTCAAAGAGGTCTGCGGGTTGCATGTTTTTCATTCTTTGACGCTTAATTGCATGTATCGCTAATGGCAGATGAGAAGGCGTGATCATACCGTTGAGCATGTATGTGATGAAGGGCCACGGAGCCATCGCGATCATTCAAAGGGCTCAAGGACTGACGCAGCCGCCCAACAAACGCGGCACCGCCTGAGCGAACTGCTGACCATTGCGGTCTGCGCGGCCCTCAGCGGCGCGGATGGCTTTGAGGACATCGCCAGTGGGCGCGCACCAGCGGCGCCCACGCCGGCTAAGACGGGGCCAAGCGCAAGAAGGGCTCGAAAACTCATCTGGCCGTCGATACGCTGGGCAATCTGCTTGCCAGCCTTGAGCACGGCATCACCACTCGAAGTGGTCAAGCTCCCCGAGGCCAAGCGGGGTTTCGTGCTGCTACCGCGCCGCTGGGTGGTTGAACGCAGCTTCGGCTGGGCCGCCCGCTTTCGCCGTCTGGCCATTGTCTGCCTCATGTTGCACTACCTGCCAGAGGCTATGAACGTCATTCTCTAAGCGCTCCGGAGTTCCGCCGCAGCCAGAACTGCTCATGGGCATACCGGGTCACTGCCGCATAGGTCTCACCAAGACGCTGGCGATACCGGGTGTGTACCGTGCGCATCTCGTCGAGGTAGCGATCACGTGCATCTTTGAAGCCATCGGCGTATCGCTCTACCGCATGGGCGACACCTTCGGCCGTGGCCAGGGCGTTAAACAACCCCTGGGATGCGATCGGATCAAAGGCCAGCATTGCATCGCCGATTGCGAAGAAGCCTTCAGGTAGCGCGGCCAGGGCGTCGAGATCCAACCCGGCACCACCGGCCGGACGCGCGTGCACCTGGACACCCACCGTTGCGGGCTTGACCTCGGCGAAAAGCGTATGGCGGCGCGATTTGGCCAGCAGCCGTGCCGGATCGCGCAGCACTTTCAGTTCGAGATCATCCCGATCAAGGTGAAAGGCCAGCACGCGTTGCCCGGACGGCACGCGCACGCTGTACCACCAGCCGTTGGTGTCGGCGCAAATGCGGGTGGCTTGGTCTTCATCGCGTGCGTCCACGGGCAAGTGCGCGTAGAGGCAGATCAGGTTGTCCTCCATACGCCGTGCCATCCCGAGCTGCTTGGCGGCCACCATGCTCCGCCCACTGGCATCAACCAGCACTGTCGCATGGTGCGTGCGCAGGAATGGCGCCGCACACCCTTGTCCAAGGTATTCCAGATCGACGCACCACCGTCCACCGTAATGCGACACCCTCAGGTGCCGGCCGTTGTCGACGAGCGCAGCCCCCGCCGCCAAGGCGGCCTCGCGCAGGCCTGCATCGAAACGCACACGATCAAGGTGCCATCCCGCCCCATGGGGATCGCGAACGGGATCAAACCAGGTCGGCGTGTCCGAGTCCCAATGCGAGACCGACGCGCCACGTTCCGCATGCCCCTGCGCGAGGAAATGGTCGTAGACGCCCAAGCGCTGCAACAACACGCGGGCCGCGCCCGGCAGCGATTCACCGATGCGCGATGCCGCGCCTGCACCCGCAAGTGGCCGATCCAGCAGCAACACGCGATACCGGGGCCGCAGGCGGCAAGCCAGCGCTGAACCGGCTGGCCCGGCACCTACGATGATCACGTCCCACTCCGTCATCGCACTGCCAGGCAAGCCGCTGGTCATTTTGAAGGCTTCGGCGTGCCCCGACGCGCAACCTCGCGCATCTGACTGTCGGTGGCCTGGCGTTCTGCTTCGGACATCTGCTGGCCGCCGCGATCCTCGACCTGCATCACCGAGGGGAAGTCCGGGTCATTGGGAATGCCCTTGCGCACCTCGACGATGCCTTGCCGGTCGAAGTGTTCCACCATGGCCTGCAACTGCTGCTGATACCCGACACCCAGCGTGCGGTCCCAGTCCATCCGCTCGTTGAACGCCGCCAGCCGCTCCGCGCGCGGCAGTTTGTCGTCCATCACCTTGGTGTAGTTCTCTGCACTGAGCACCTGGTTCGGCACCCGCGCCGGCCAGAAGGTCGGCAGATAGGGGTCGTACTGCGGGTCGTAGCCAGATCGGCAGCTCGCGGTGTCGGTCTGCCACGGTATCGCCATCCAACGCGTGATCGAGCCCGGAAACTGTCCATACAGCGGCCCGTTAAAGGAGCACGCCTCAGCCGGCGTCAGCGTCTTGCCGTAGTCCGGTTCGGGATCGTCCTTGACGCGGTGCCGCCAACGATACGGATCGCTGTACATCGACGCGTGGCGCACCGGCCAAGTCATCTCGCAGCCGGGATGAAAAGCATCGGCTAAGCAGAACTCCATGGCGGCACGATCAAGCATGGCAGGCTGCTCCGCCAGAGGCACAGCATCAATGGCCTGCACGGTCTCCACATTCGAGTCGGGATCGTAATCGGCAATGAACTCGCCCTCGGCCCAGCATGGCCAACTGCGTGGTGGTCAGCGCATTCATGGCCCGGGGAATTGGCGGCATGGGCACATCCATCGCATCACCATAGACCCATGGCCACGGCTTCATCGATGCGTCCTGGTATTGTGGGTTGCGGAACGCGTTGGCAACCGTTCTCCGCAACTGCACGTACGTCTCGCCCCCTTGAGAGAGCTTGTACAAATAGTCCGGCGCCAGGAAGTACTGGGGCATGCCATAGCCGAAGCCTGCGGCGAAGCCGGCGTTCATCCACTGGAGGTCACACATTGCCTTGAAGATAGGCAACAGATCGTTCTTGAACGAAGGCCGCACGGGCACCGGCAGTTGCCCGGCCTGGATTGCGACATCGGTCATCAACGCATACATCGTACGCACAGATTGTTGTTGCGGCCCGTAGTTCGGCGGCGCCACGACCACCCATGCCGGTGCGACGCGCAGCTCACGGCCGCCCACCCGTACTTGCGCGGTCACTGGACCATCACTCGTGTCGTCATACCAGCCATCGTTGTTCGCGAAGGTGGTCGGCGGGCTGCCGTCGAACGACGCGGACTTGCCGCATCCACCAAACACCCACAGGCGACCCCGCGGATCCGTGCGCAACTCGCCCAGTGGCACCGAGATGCCCATGAAGCTACCGCCATCGAAGTGATACTGCTGACCCGATACGCCCGGTGCACCTATGCTGCGAGGTCCAGGCTGGATCGCCAACTTACCGCGCTCAGGTAGCGGCACATTCGCATTACGGCGCGTGGAGGGTGTCGCCGTCGCTGCTTCCGGGATGTCCAGCGCCAGCTCGAAGTTGTACCAGGCCGACTTGTGATTGGCCAGCTCGACCGTCCACTCGATTTCGATGCCTTCTCGCATGTTCAACTCGCACACCACGCGCCCTTGGGCGTCGTAACCGTAGATGCGAAACTCGGCCACCTCCCGTTTGAGAGCGCCAGTCTCATCACGGTAGAAATGCTCGGGCTTTGGTGCCGGATCGACCACCTGCGGCCCAACGTAGAACCCGTTCTCCTTCTTTGAGTTACCCACCCGCGCGATGCCGACGGACGGATGAATCTTCGCGTATACGATTTGCTCCGCTATCTTGCTTTCACTGCTCACGACGGTCCCTTTCTAGGTGATGGTACCGCCGCTGGCCGCGTTTCATTGGCCACGCCGCGGAGGAAATCCGTGACACTTGGAAACGCCCGATCAACATCCATCGGGCGAAGGCTTGTTGTCATCACGCGCAAGCGCTGCGCTTTTGGACAAACTGCGCGGAACCTGTACGAACCGAATCCACTGTACAGACATATAGAATACGCGGCAGGCCATTGCCGGTTATCCAGGATAATTGGAACTTGATCATGCACCCTGCGATGGCGATCTGTCGTAGTGAAAACCAATCTGAAAAATGAAAGCCGCTCAGGACTGCAGGGCAAGACGACGGTGGTCCTCCCGTAACAACGCATCCGAACTTTCGCACCGCCCAAGTGATATTAGTCTAGGGCCTGTTCTCAATTGCTGAATCATCGACATGCCAAATGGAAGCTGTGTCAAAAAAATTGTTTACGGTCAATGACATAGCAAGGAGGCTGTTCACAGCGGTCTGAATCTGCTTATATCCTGATTTTTCGGCTGAGCTCAGGATGGATCGGAAGATGCTGCGTGACGACCAGTGGGCGCGCATTGAACAACTCTTGCCCGGCAAGGCGACCGACCGTGGTGTTACGGCCAAGGACAATCGGCGCTTCGTGGAAGCGGTGCTGTGGATCATGCGCACGGGCAGTCCGTGGCGCGATCTCCCGGAGGAACTGGGGCATTGGCACCGGACCTTCGTTCGCTTCTCGCGCTGGCGCGAGAAAGGGGTGTGGGAGCGGGTTGCCACAGCGCTGCGTAGCGAGGCCGACATGGAATATCTGTTCCTCGACTCGACCATCGTGCGAGCCCACCAACACGCTGCCGG
>NZ_SDKK01000044.1:6726-20555 GCF_008107625.1 Zoogloea oleivorans | reverse complement strand
TGGTGAAACAGTGGCGGCTGAGCCGAGGAATTGAGCAATAAGCATGAGTTACATAAAGAAACTCGTTCTAGTTGTTATGACAGTGAGCAGCATCTCTGTTAGTGGGCAGGGATGGGAAATACCAAAACACAGTCCTGGGCTTAAACCAGACGCACAAGCTGGGAAGTCACTTTTCAATAACCAGTGTGCTGCGTGTCATGGCGCAGATCTGAAGGGGACCGCGAAGGGACCTCCGTTCCTTCATCGCATCTACCTCGCATCCCATCACTCTGATATGGCTTTTCAGATTGCAGTAAAGAATGGCGTTCGTTCCCACCATTGGCAATTTGGGGACATGCCTCCAATTCCACTCGTTACGCCAGACAGCGTGGCACACATAATCGCCTACATTCGTCGCGAGCAGCAGAAGGCTGTTATCGAATAAGTAAGGGTAAAAGTACGATTGAAAGTGAAAAAACAGGGAGAGCTTCCTGTCTTAACGATGTCTGAAATGTAATTCGAGCCTCACCTGATTGTCAGTCAGAGGGTCTCAAACTGATCGCTCCGCGTTGTATGCGGAAACAGCAGAGAGACAATTGACATGACAATCAGAACTTTACACTTGGAAACGGGGCGACATCTCCTCGGTGGGGCAATGCAAACCAAGCACCTTGTCCATGGCTTAGAGGAGCGTGGAGTGCCTGCTCTCCTTGTCTGTCCTGACAACGGTGAGCTTTATCGTGCGGCGACGCGAGAGGGGCTTGATGTTCAAGGCGTGCGTTATGGAGGTGATCACGACCTAAGGATGATCCTGACACTGAGCAGGATCATCCGCTCGGCAAAGCCAGATATCGTACATTTGCACAGCCGCCGAGGCGCAGACATCTTGGGCGCCTTGGCCGCAAAGTGGGTTGGACATCCAAATGTAATCATAACTCGGCGTGTGGACAATCCTATTTCAGTGGGGATGTTAAACGGCTTCTGTATTGGAAAAATCCCGAAGGCAATAGTTTGCGTCTCTGGCGGGATTTCAGATGTAATGAAGGAGGCTGGTTTTCCTTCTGATAAAATAACAGTGATTCATAGCGCGGTTGACGCAGGCGCATATGACTCGGCCTTGAGTAAATGGGAGGCCCGGAAACTCCTGGGTGTTTTGCCGGCATCTCCGTTGCTGTGTGTCATCGGACAGCTTATTCCTAGAAAAGGGCACCATGTCCTGCTGGATGCACTTCCTTCGTTAAGGGATAAATTCAAGGACATCCGTGTCCTGATTGTGGGAGGCGGAGCAATTCGTTCTAGACTTGAAGCTCAGGTTCATAGGCTTAATCTTGATGGGTGTGTTCAATTCATGGGTTTTCGCTCTGACATCTCCACAATTCTCCGTGCCAGTGACCTGTTAGTCCATCCAGCACTTCGAGAGGGGTTTGCCAATGTCGGTCTGCAGGCGATGGCAAGCGGAATCCCTGTTGTCGCCACGAGTGTAGGTGGAATGCCAGAGATGGTTCAACACGAAATAACGGGTCTTGTTGTCCCCCCTGGAGATTCAAAGTCGCTAGCGCAGGCGATAGAAGAGTTGCTCTCCAATCCAGGAAAGCGTTCTATGATGGGGCGACTAGGACAGGATATTGTCCGGGAGAGCTTCTCTGTTGAAAAAATGGTCGATTCAAACCTTGCGCTATACCAAAAGATTTTGGCTTCGCATCCTTCTTGATTCAGACCGCAGGAGATAAGCGCAGATTTTTCTGTCAACTTAACGCAAATGGAGGTATTGATGAAGAAAGTCGCAATCGCCATGGCTGCGGCCATGCTGCTAGCTTTAGGGGGGTGCGCCAGCTCTGGCTTTGCCCCTGATGACAGCGGAGGGCACGTCCACTCAGGGCACTCACACTAAACTACTCAAGAGACGCGACCGGCTGATTACTCGTGCACATCAACCGTGTCGCGGGATCCATTTCGTTCAACACAGTCAATTCCCACCAACAGCGTAGTCGTATGAGCAGACCCGTGAGGACTGGATCAAGCTCGTGATGGTCGCGGCCCGTTTGCCGGCGCGCATCGAGCCGGCAAACGGGCAAGTTCTTGCGCACGATGGCAATCGGCCGGATATGGTTCTCGATTCAATTGTTATGTGTGCCGTGCAAAGGCACCTGCCGACTTAGCCCCGGAAGCAGATCGGAGCGTTGCTACCTCATCGGTGGAGGCCGGAACTTTCAGCCTGAAGGCTTTAGCAAGAGGGAGTCGCCGGACCTTACTCAGGGCAGGAATCAACTGATTGGCCGACCCAACCGTCAGGGCCACCCTCCGGGCGATTGGAGGCTGTGTCGGCAGCGCCGAGCGAACTCTAAGACGCTGCCTGGCCGGCTTGCCCGGCGTACCAAATGATGGCAATCGTTGACATGAGGTAAGACGCGGGGCAGCCCATCAATGGCAAGAGCAGGCGGCGCAGCACGACCAAGGCTACAGGGAACCCTTGCATATGGTCAGTGGGTCAGTGCCTTCGCGCAGACCTCGTTCGAAAGTCGTCTTCGCAGGGCTTGAAGGTCACGCCGTCGAATCGACCGCAAAAGCTCCGTCATTCTGAATTATGTAGGCAGCCCGGACTCATTGAACAGGCCCTCGAACAGTACCGAGCTCAGATAGCGCTCGCCCGAATCCGGCAGAACGACGACGAGGGTCTTGCCTTTGTTCTCAGGACGTCGCGCCAGGCGGCTGGCCACGGCCGCTGCCGCGCCGCTCGAGATGCCGGAGATGATGCCCTCTTCGCATGCAAGGCGGTGGGCGTAAGCGACAGCCTCCTCGTTGCTGACCTGCTCGATGGTGTCGACCAGCGTGAGGTCTAGTACCTGTGGCACGAAGCCGGCGCCGATGCCTTGGATCTTGTGCGCCCCCGGCTTGACCGGCTCGTTGGCGCGGGTCTGGCTCAGCACAGGGCTGGCTGATGGCTCGACTGCCACCGACTGCAGTTTGGCGCCTCGTGTCTGCTTGAAGTAGCGGGAAACGCCGGTAATGGTGCCGCCGGTGCCGACGCCCGAGACGAAGATATCGACCTTGCCGTCAGTGTCGTTCCATATCTCCGGCCCAGTGGTCGATTGATGGATGGCCGGATTGGCCGGATTCTTGAACTGCTGCAGCAGTACGTACTTGTTCGGGTCGGAAGCGGCAATCTCCTCAGCCTTGGCAATCGCCCCGCCCATGCCCTTGGCGCCTTCAGTCAGAATTAACTTGGCGCCGTAGGCGGTGAGGAGCTTCCGGCGCTCCAGGCTCATGGTTTCTGGCATGGTCAGGGTCAAAGGGATGCCGCGGGCGGCGGCGACGAACGCCAACGCAATGCCAGTATTGCCGCTGGTCGGCTCGACCAGCTCCTTGCCCGGCCCAAGCAGGCTGCGCTTGTCGGCGTCCCAGATCATGGCGGCGCCGATCCGACACTTCACCGAGTAGGCGGGATTGCGCCCCTCGATCTTGGCCAGCACTGTGGCGGGCGCGCCGTCGATGATGCGGTTGAGGCGAATAAGGGGCGTGCGCCCGATGGACAGCGAATTGTCGGCAAACCAGTTAGACATAGCGTCACTCTCCTTTTATTGGAAATGCAGTTGAATCTAGGGCCAGCCAGCGTACTGCCAGCCAAGTACAGATAGGTTCTCTCATTCAATGCGAATGGCCATTGTGAGATCCGCGCTTCTTGAATCGCTTCAGTAACCCTCCGCGAGGAATCCCAATCCGAGCCCCGACTAGAATCATTGCAACAATCCAATCCGCATTTACATGCCTTCAGTATGCCCGATTCAAGCTGACTTTCATGGAGCACGTGCATTACATTGTTGTAAGCCAGCCGCTAGTCTTGTCGCCGACCATCCTCAGTGACTCGACCACGCCCAACATCGTGCCCCCCCTGCCAGCGCTTGGCATTCACCTTCCCTGCATTACCAACCACCCAGAACTCCTGCCGCGCAAAGCGATCGTGGAATTCCTCGGAAAAGCGGGCATACGGTCCGGCGTGCTGCAGCGCCTTGCTTTAGACAAGGCCGAAGCGCTCTCGAAGCGTTACCTGAAGGGAAGGCTGATTGCCTTTGACGGCCAGCAGGTAGTCGGCCTTCTTCACCGCTTGAATTTAAAATGCCGCTCCTTGATTTTGAATCCTTTCAAAAAGGTGACGCAAATGTAATGAAGTGGATATCTCTCCGTCAGTCTGCGAATGGTACCGTCGAGTTGCATTCAGGATGAGGAGCAATGATGAAAATCGCACATGCTATCAACGCAGCCGTACTCATTGCGCTTGCTGGATGTACCTCAGTACCCTCAGGAGGCCTCGTTCCCGAAACGATTTCCCATGCAGAGACGTCGGCGGAGCATCTGCAGATTGCCGATTACTATTCGCGAAAAGCTACAAGCTACGACGCCGAAGCGGCTTGGCACGAGAAAACGGCACATTCGTACCTGGGACGGCCGAAGGGCGATCCCGCAGCGATGGCTGCGCACTGCCGCTCCCTCTCTCTGCAATTCACGAATTCCGCTCGGGAGGCCAGAGCCCTGGAACACGCACATCGACAGTTAGCCAGGGGCGCAGCAGATACCCATCAATCCCCAGCTCAAAGCCGCGGCAGTGATGCTCACTAGCTAGTGTATGAAGGGGTAAGAGGCGGCATCGTAGTTCGATCAAGCAGGTTGGGCGGGAATGCTGTTTTTTCGTTGAGGATGTCGGTTTTCAAAAGACGCAGAACGTATTCACGGAAGGGGAGGCATCATGTTTTTTTCAAACGTGTTTCGTAGCCGTTTACCTCGGACAGCCTTGATTCTATCTGTTCCCCTGTCCTTGGGTGGGCTGATCGCGACGGCACCGAGCGCGCGTGCGGTGCCCAGCATGGCGCGACAGACCGGGTATGAATGTAGTAAATGCCATACCGTTTTTCCCGAGCTCACACCTTATGGGAGGCGCTTCAAGCTCGGCGCATTTGCCGATAGCTCAGAAAAGTGGGATGAGCGTCCTTGGACGCAACGCCTTCCATTTTCCGCAGCACTGCAAGGCTCTCGAACGAGTACGAGCGATACCGCCGCGGGCGGAACGGGATCGTCTGATTTTCCGCAGAATGACAAAACGATTCTTCAGACGGCCGCGATCTATTATGGCGGAAAGATCATGGACAACGCCGGCGCACTCGTTCAATACAATTATGATGGGATCGAGAAGCGATGGGGCGTGGAGATGTTCGACGCAAGGTACGCCAATGGCGTGACGGTGGCGGGCAGGGAAATGACTTATGGCGTCACCCTGAATAATAGTCCGACCGTATCTGACATATACAACAGCACCCCTGCGTGGGGCTTTCCACACACCGGATCAGCAGCCACGCAAATGCCTGCCGCGTCAATCGTGGATATGACGCTTGCCAGCAAGGTAAGCGGTGTAGGTGTTTATGGCATGTGGGACGATCTACTGTATTTTGAGCTGGCTAATTATAGAACAGCAAAGACCGGTTTTTTCCGTTTTATGGCCCTGGGTCAGTCCTGGAATTCAGACGAGTTGGCTGGCAGCGTTGTAGAGGGCAACTCGCCATATTGGCGTTTGGCATTGCAAAAGGAATGGGGCCCGCACAGCGTAGCGGTTGGCACCTATGGTCTTGTCTCGAGACTCAAACAGGATGCTAACGTACCATCCCTTGGAGCCAATCGATATCGGGACATCGCCTATGATCTGAATTATCAGTTCATTAGTGGCGAGCATTCGGCGTCGTCACGTCTAACCTGGATCAACGAAAGGCAGCGCCGAAATAATGCTGTTATCAGCGAGGGGCTGGCATCAAATTCGATTAATACCCTAAAAACCCTCCGGATTGACGCGCACTATTATTTCCGACGCCAGTGGGGAGGGGGGGTGCAGTATTTCAGGACGACCGGCAGCACTGATGAACTCCTCTACAACACTGGCGACTCGCTCATGGGAAGCACGAATGGCAGCCCAAACACTAAAGGGTGGATTGCCGAGATCAATTACCTGCCGGTGACCAACGTCAAGCTCGCCTTGCGTTACACATGGTTCCAGCAATTCAATGGTGCGAGCACTGATTATGTGCCAGGGCGCAATGCGTCGGATAATAATAGCTTATTCCTGATGGGGTGGGTTCTGTTCTGACGGCATCGAAGATGTATCAACGAAGTCGATCCGAAATGGGTCAAGCATTTTATAAGGGGATAACAAGTGAGTGCACATAGAAACCGGCTTTTCGCTGCCTTGTCTATTTCGATTGCAGCGGCGGGGCTCTCTGCAGGGGCTTATGCTGTCGATGAGGAAGCTGCGCGGGCGCTCGCTCGCCAGAACGGGTGTTTTAAGTGTCATTCTGTTGAGAAAACCCTGGATGGCCCGGCCTACAAGAGTGTGGCAGCCAAGTATCGGGGTAAGGCCGATGCAGAGGCCCGGTTGATCACTCATATCACGACGGGAGAAAAGGCGAAATTCCCGGATGGTCATGTGGAAGAACACAAGATCATCAAGACAAAGGACATGAACGAAATAAAGAACTTGGTGAGCTGGATACTCTCCTTGTAGGTCATCAGCGTTCGGCGGGAGCGCGCATCCTGGATATTCAGTTGTGCGTGAGCGCTTTAACGATTTGGGGCAGCTGACGAAAGGAACGGGAATGAACAATCCGCCCAAAAGACTAGGGCATGCATGGCAAGTGCTCAGAAGGCCTAGTGCCAAATATTCGCTGCTGTCTCTGCTGGTGATCGGCTTTTTTTCGGGGATTTTCTTCTGGGGAGGATTTCATACAGCCTTGGAGGCAACGAACACGCTTGAGTTCTGCACGGCATGCCACGAGATGCGGGATACCGTCTTCCAGGAGTATAAACAAACCATCCACTACAGTAATCGAACAGGTGTTCGCGCTATTTGTTCAGATTGCCACGTTCCAAAGGATTGGACTCACAAGATGATCCGTAAGGCCAGGGCCAGCCTGGAAGTTTGGGGGAAGATCACTGGCGCTATAGACACGAAGGAAAAATTCGAAGCAAAACGCATGACGCTCGCGACGCACGAATGGGAAAGGATGAAGGCGTCAGATTCCCGTGAATGTAGAAATTGCCACAGCTATGACGGCATGAGTGGCGAGTTTCAGAAACAAACGGTCTTCGTAAAGCACCAGAAGGCCGATGCGGAGGGGCAGACCTGTATAGATTGCCACAAAGGCATTGCACACAAACTGCCCAGGGAGTATCGGGATAGTAACGAATGAGGGCCGTTCCGATCGCACGGCGAAGAGATGATGGCGCGCCCAAGGATCAATGCGAGACATAGTCAATGGAGAACGTTATGTTCAAGTACATTCTGGTATTCGTATTGACGAGTGCGATCAGTGCCGCGGCGCTCGCGAATGATGCCGCCCGGGCAGAAGCGAGACAGGTCTTTAATCTCAAGGATGGCTCAACCCTTTACATTTTCAATGATGGAAAAATGGCCATGGAGGACCGCTATGGCCGAGCTGCAAGGATGAAGCCAGATACTGTAATGGAAACGCGAGACGGTCAGAAGATCATGATGCATGGCGATGAAGTCATGCGCCTTGAGTCTCTGCTGAAGAAAGATCATTCTGACGGATATTAATGGAATGCAGCGGGCGTGTCAGCCGCATTGATCGTCTCTCCCAAGTATTGACGCAATTACTTTCCCATCTCAGTAAACCAACAGATGCAGAATTGCCATGGGTAGAAAGGTGGCGCATCGTGCCCCCCGCTGTCAGTGATCACTTGGTCTCATTTCTCACCAGCCTTGCAATCGGTCTTTTGATCGGGATTGAACGGGAAAGAACGGGCTCATCTGTTGGTTTGCGAACCACCGCGTTGGTAGCCCTGTTCGGATCCGTTGCAGCCTTGGTTAGTCAAAGTGCTGATATCCCTTTTTTTCTTCCGATTGCATTATTGTCGGTCACTTGGATTGTCACCATCCAGCCCATAGAGGCGGGGCATAGCGGGGTCTCCGGCGGCGGGTACACGACCCGCATTGCCGTGGTTCTTTGCTTTAGTTTGGGTGCGATGGTTTCGCTGGGGCACGGCCAATACGCAGTCATGGTGGCGATCGTCTCGGCCACCCTTCTCCATTTCAAGGCGCAATTGCGAAGCCTGGGCAAGCGGATCAGTCCTCAGGATCTGGTGTCAATTCTTCAGTTTTCAGCTTTAAGCTTTATTGTCCTGCCTCTACTGCCGAAGACGGGCTTTGGGCCCTATGGCGCCTTCAATCCACACCACGTCTGGATTATGGTCGTCCTGATCTCGGGCTTAAGTCTCATCGGCTATCTTGCAATGCGAATTGTTGGAAATATGGGGGCCCCCTTGCTGGGCGTGCTCGGTGGACTTGTTTCGAGTACCGCGACAACACTTGCGTATGCGCGCCATGCGCAGCGGTCCCCCAACTTGATCTCACTATCAACATTCATCATTTTAGTGGCCAACGTGATCGTGCCTTTACGCCTTGGAGTGATTACTTTAACCGTATCGCCTCAGATGATGGTGACGCTTTGGCCGGTGTTGATCGGGAATTTCGTGGCAGGAGGCGTGGCGGTGTTTCTTCTATGGCGCGAGATTGGACAGAGTGAGCAATTGCCGCTACCTGTGGTAACGAATCCCACCGAAATTAGAGCTGCACTCACATTCGGCGCGATGTACGCAGCTATCCTTCTGCTGGCGTCCTGGCTTTCAGATCTGGCTGGGAATCGAGGGCTCTATCTCGTTTCATTCATCTCTGGTTTAACTGAACTGGACGCCATCGTTCTTTCCACGCTTCGATTGTTTGAAACACAGAAACTTGAGGCCGTACAGGCCGCTCGCGCCATAGGCATCGCGATACTATCGAATCTCGTGTTTAAAACCGCGCTTTTGGCTTGGATTGCGGGACATGGCTTTCTGCGACGCTGCTTGCCGGGGATGGCGGGAATTGGTCTGGGTGTAGGCATAGGGCTCTGGTTTGTGAAGTGAGGAAGAGCGACAAAGAGACAGAGCCCGAAAAACGTTCAAAGAAGATGCGCCCAGGGGAAGCCTTCTGCGTGGACTCAGAACTTAAAATGCGGAAAAATAGGATCGCAACGCCGCTCGATGCGTATTGCTGCGACTTCATTGTCAATAATATCGAAGTGGCTGATGTTCTGCCGAGCCATACTCACGGGCAAGGACTGTTTGCTTCAAGAAATATTGAGGCAGGAGTCGTGCTGGCAGTGCTGGATGGACAGATTGTGGAATATGATTTCTATCATCAGATTAAGCGATCCGTTCAGCTATCAGAGGCAGTTAATAATTATTTATTTATGGAGTGGAACTGCCTTGGAGAGGGGCGAATATTGGCGAGAATGTTTCGCACAAAGTACAGCTTCATTAATCATTCCAGAAGTCCGAATTTGGTTCTGACCGGACTTCCTCTTGAGGTCAGGACGATAAGGGCGATTCATGCCGGCGAGGAGCTTTTTCTAGACTATAGCGCTGAGCCATTACCCGAAAGCTATCTTTGCGGTCCCGGTGCGGCGTATCTTTAGAGTTGTGCATCTTGTCTACGAATCCCTCTTTGGGTTCTTTTTGCAGGATGTATTACGTTTTTCATGGCTATCCAAGGAGAGGTTACACGTGATCCGTCATCCCCCCTTGATCTGCCAGGATCCGGTCTGTGGCATGGATGTGATTATTGCTGAGTCTCGCTATCTGGCGATCTATCATCAAATGACTTTTCACTTCTGTTCGGCACAGTGCCGGGATCACTTTCTGGAGGCGCCGGTCTTATATGCCGGAGCAGTCCGCCGAGAGGACGTCAAGGCCATGCCCAAACGCCGTGTGCTGAGGATCGCGACGGGTGCGGCGCTTGACGAAGCCTGCCGCCGCCTGCGGGCGATGATGGGCGTGACCTCCCTGTCGGCCAAGGGCAGACGACTCTGGGTGGACCACGACATGTGGCAGGTCTCGCTTCACCAGATCGAGACGGAAACTCTGGGCGCGGGCCTCATCTTCAAAGGTGGCCTGCATGCCTTCCGGCGCAGCCTGTGGCGGTTTTTCGAGCACAACGAACTGGAAAATGCGGCCCACGCCGGCACCCTGGCGTGCAGTAGCCGTCCACTGACGCCGCGCTGATTCTTGTCCTGCAACGTAGGAGGCCGTGATGATCGATTCTCGTGAGCCATCCCAAGCTGGAGCGGATGGTCATCCTCACCATTTTCGGCGTGGCAAGTGGGTGTGGTGGGTGTTTGCCGCGATCGCCCTGTTCTACCTGCTGACGGAACACCGCGCGCATCTGTTTGGTGTCTTGCCCTACCTTTTTCTGCTGGCCTGTCCCCTGATGCACCGTTTCATGCATGGCCATCACGGTGCTCACAAGTCGCATGGTCGCGATACCGGTGAAGGAGGAGACGGCCATGGACGCCAGTAACGGTGATTACGGGTTGTGGACGCTCGTCGCCATCAACTCGATCTTCTTCATCCTGTTTGCCGCCAGTTACTTCAAGCCGCAGAGCAAGCAGGACTGGCGAACGCTGGGCATGTTCTCGGCCTTTGTCGTCGCCCTGTTCACGGAGATGTACGGCTTTCCGCTGACCATCTACCTGCTCTCGGGCTGGCTGTCGGAGCACTTTCCGGGCATCAACTGGCTTTCCCACGATGCAGGACATCTGCCCGAAATGATTTTTGGCTGGAAGGCCAATCCCCATTTCGGCCCCTTCCACCTCCTGTCCAGTCTCTTCATCCTCGGCGGTTTCTGGCTCCTCGCTGATGCCTGGCCAGTGCTCTATGCCGCGCAGAAAGCGCAGACGCTGGCCTCGACGGGCCCCTACGCCCGAATCCGTCATCCCCAGTACGCCGCCTTCATTCTCATCATGATCGGCTTCCTGCTGCAGTGGCCGACCCTGGTCACGCTCACCCTGTTTCCTATCTTGCTTATGACTTACATCCGCCTGGCGAGACGGGAAGAAAGACAGGCACTGGAAGCATTCGGCGAGGAATACCGCGACTACCTGCTCAGAACGCCCGGATGGTGGCCAAAGTGGGGCAGCCACCCGACGTCACCTTGAAGGCCGGGTAACGATCAAGGTCGAGACAAAAAGGAGTTGTCATGACATCCCCAGCGTCCGGACACGTGCACGACCCTGCCCATCATCACGTTCCGTCCTCTTCTGGGCAGGCCGCACCAGGAAGCGCGACAGACCCGGTCTGCGGAATGACGGTGCAGCCGGAATCGACTTTCCAAAGTGAGTGGGAAGGCGTGACTTACCGCTTCTGCAGCAGCAAATGCAAGACCAAATTTGATGCAGGCCCGCGTGGGCACTTGCAGCCTGCAAAGCCCGCCGTCACCGATCCCGGCACCGAATACACCTGCCCGATGCATCCGGAGATCCGGCAGATCGGTCCGGGAAACTGTCCGAAATGCGGAATGGCCCTCGAGCCGGTCCTGCCTGATCTGGCGACCGAAGACGACAACAGCGAATACCGGGATTTCCGTCGGCGTTTCTGGTTCAGTTTGCCGCTTACCGTTGTGGTGGTCTTCCTGGCGATGGCAGGCCATCTGCTCAGCGGTCTGTCGCCGACCCTTCGCAGTGGCGTGGAACTGGTTCTGAGCGTACCCGTCGTTTTATGGTCTGGCTGGCCTTTCTTTGTTCGGGGCGCGCAGTCGGTGGTCCATCGCAGTCCCAACATGTGGACGCTGATCAGCCTGGGTACGGGCGCGGCTTTCCTTTATAGCGTCGTCGCGACGCTGGCACCTGGCTTGTTTCCATTGTCGTTCATGGCGCATGGCCGGATCGGCGTCTATTTTGAAGCAGCAGCCGTCATCATTTCGCTGACGCTGCTGGGCCAGATGCTGGAGTTACATGCCCGTTCGCAGACCTCGGCGGCAATCAAGTCGCTGCTGGGCCTGGCACCGAAGACCGCACGGCGGATCCTGGCCGATGGCAGTGAAGAGGATGTTCCGCTCAACCATGTCCATGTCGGCGATCTCCTGCGCGTCCGGCCCGGCGAGAAAGTGCCGGTGGACGGCGTGGTGGTCGAAGGAAGCAGTTCGGTCGATGAGTCGATGCTGACCGGCGAACCCTTGCCGGTCAGCAAGCAGGCACCGGACAAGGTGATCGGTGCAACGATGAACACCTCCGGCAGCCTCGTCATTCGTTCGGAGAAGGTGGGCGCGCAAACCATGCTTGCACAGATTGTGCAGATGGTCGCCCAGGCCCAGCGTTCCAGGGCCCCGATGCAACGTCTGGCCGACGTGGTGGCAGGGTATTTTGTCGCCGCGGTGGTCACCGTCGCCCTCGCCAGCTTCTTTGCCTGGGGGCTGTTTGGAGGCGATCAGGGCTGGGTCTTCGGACTCATCAGCGCCGTCTCGGTGTTGATCATTGCCTGCCCCTGCGCCCTTGGGCTGGCAACCCCAATGTCGATCATGGTGGCGACCGGCAAGGCCGCCACGCAGGGCATCCTCTTTAGGGATGCCGCTGCAATCGAGGATCTGCGCCGGATCGACACGCTGATTGTGGACAAGACCGGCACCCTGACCGAAGGGCGCCCCGCGTTCGAGCGGGCCGTCGCCTTGCAAGGCAACAGCGAGGACGAGATTCTCCGGCTCGCCGCCAGTCTCGACCAAGGCAGTGAACACCCTCTGGCCGATGCCATTGTGCGTGCGGCGCGTGAGCGGGGGATGAGCCTCGACAAGGTCGAGCAGTTCGAGTCGGCGAGCGGTATTGGCGTACACGGCATCATTGGAGGGCGATGCCTGGCCCTCGGTAACGTGACGCTGATGGCGCAGGAGGGTATCGAGCTTGGACCCTCCACCGAACTTGCCGAACACGCCGAGGAACTCCGCAGGAGTGGGGCCAGCGTGATCCATCTTGCCTGTGATGGGCAGCTTCTCGGTCTGCTGGCTGTTTCCGATCCGATCAAGGCAAGTACACCGGAAGCCTTGGCGAGCCTGCGGGCGGCCGGGCTACGCGTAGTGATGGCGACCGGAGATGGTTTGACCACCGCACGCGCGGTGGGCCAGCGCCTGGGTATCGATGAGGTCTACGGAGAAGTTAAACCGGCCGACAAACTTGCACTCGTGGAGAGGTTTCAGCGCGAAGGACATGTCGTGGCGATGGCCGGTGACGGCATCAACGACGCACCGGCCCTCGCCAAGGCCGATGTCGGCATCGCCATGGGAACCGGGACCGATGTAGCCATGAACAGTGCGCAGCTGACCCTCGTCAAAGGCGATCTGAGAGGCATTGCCCGTGCCCGTGCGCTGTCGGTCGCCACGGTCCGCAACATGCGGCAGAACCTGGCCTTCGCGTTTCTCTACAACGCCCTCGGAGTCCCGATTGCCGCCGGCGCCCTCTATCCGGCATATGGACTGGTTCTCTCGCCGATGATTGCCGCCCTGGCGATGAGTTTTTCGTCGGCCAGCGTGGTCGGCAATGCACTGCGCCTCAGGAAGGCAGAGACAGGCAAACAGACTTCCTGACATTTCAAGGACAGGGATGTAATGGTTGCGTCACCCCTTTGTCAGTCGCCAGATCGCACACTGAGCGTGCGAACTCACAAGGAGGCAACATCATGAAACGCAATTTGGGTGTGACACTTGCTGGCGTAGCACTGATCCTGACCTTGGGTGCTTGTTCATCAACGCCCCCCGTTGCAGAGATCCCGGAGGCCATTTCCAGTGCTTCAACTGCGGCTGACCACCAACGTATCGCCGACTACTTTGCCAAGAAGGCCGTGAGTTACGAGACGGAAGCCAAGCAACACGAAAAAATGGCGGCCTCTTACTCTGGCCGTCCGAGAGGTGATGCGGGTTTGTGGGCGGCCCACTGCAGCAATCTGAAGACCAAGCTCAAGGAAGCGGCCCAAGAGGCCCGGGCACTGGAAAA
>NZ_SDKK01000044.1:0-2838 GCF_008107625.1 Zoogloea oleivorans | reverse complement strand
GTGTGGATTGCCAGCAACGACCAGAGCCGACCCTATGGCGGAGGAGGGCGCCTTGCCGATGGGTGTCTCACCGTCTTACCCCCGGCTTTGCAAAGCGAAGGGGCTGACGCGGTGCGGCTCATCGATGTGATCTGGCTGGAACGGGAATCCGGCGCAGTGGTGGCGGCGTTCGAGGTCGAGCACACGACCTCGATCTACTCTGGCATCGTTCGACTGCTGGATCTGGCTTTGTCCGGTGGTGCGGCCCAGCGCCATCATCTATTCCTCGTCGCCCCCGATGAACGAGAGGCTGATGTCCGGCAGCAGGTGCTGAGGCCGGCCTTCTCACAGGTGAGGGAACTCAACATCCGCTATCTGCCGTATGGGGAGCTACGACAGCACAGGGAAGCCATCGCCCGTTTCGGGGCTGGTATCAAGCCTGTGGAGGCGATCGCCAGAATGTTCTGAGTTCGCGTTGAGATGTCTGTACCACCGTATGGCAGTACGAGGGGGCGCTTGTTGCACAGGACTGGATGCTATGGATGGCGTTAAGTGTATGCTTGACTCGTCCTGTCAGAGTCTAGATAATGATCTCCGCTGATGACCTGTTACTACTGCTTGAGCAAGCGCTCAAGGGGGGAAGATGATTTTCATCGAGTAGTGGGACCTGATAGCTAAGAATACTAGGTTCTGAGTCACGAGTCGCATGCAGGCGACTAGTACGTTTGTACTCAGATGAGTGCCTTTTGCGCCCTAGTTGTTCCGATCCCTGCAATATGCAGCACAAGACACTGCCCCTTAGGATTTCCTAAGGGGCTTTAATCTTGAGGGGACCGGAAATGACTTATACAGAATACTTGGACTTGGTGGTCCAGCTCGCCACCGTCAACCTGAAACCGGGAAGTCGCTATATTACGGCCGCGGCTCTCGGTGTACTACTCAAGCAAGCCTCACCTGAGGTCGACTGGAAGTTCTTCGGCAAACGTTCGTTGTCCGAACTCCTTTCTGACCCTCTGATTCAGAGCAGACTGTCTGTTATCGAAACAGACAAGAAGGCACTGGCGATCCAGCCCATCAATCAGGTAGCAACGCCTTCGGTCTCATTAGAGACTTTTAATCCATTGCGGAAATCTGTCTGGGACTCTTTCGTAATGGGAACGCCTACGGGAAGGCGGTTCATGCATCGGCATAACGGGATGGTCCGCATGGGACTCTCCACAGCGCCGAATCCTGTAGACGACTGGGTTGAGATTGCGCCCATCTCCCTCGAGGAGCAACGCAAGTGGGCAGTTGAGTTTCTCGACGGAGTCCACGGGAAGTTTGATGTTGTACGGTCAGAACTGCTCGAGGGCGACTCTTGGCATCCTCACCTCTTTGCCGAAGCGCTCCGAGGTGCAGACGAGGTGGAACTGCGTCAGTGGAATCGTTTCCGCTCCGCCAGGGTCTCTACCGTTGTAAAGGAGTGGTTGGCTCAGCATGCCTTGCCGGCAGAGCGTGCATTTCAGTCATTTCCTCGTGGGCAAAACGACAAAAGAGCTGAGCAAGATGCAGCTAAGGGAGCAATTCCAAATCTTGAGTCCGATGAAACTCGGCGAATCATTCTCGAAGCCCTATCACTGCTTCCACTTGAAAGACTGCTTGAAATTCCCATTCCGGCGGGTGTGATGCTTTCCGCGCTATCCAATGCCAAACCGCGTTAACTGGACGTTGGTTACGAGGGCGCGATGGGGATATTCTACATAGGTCATCCACCAGACCAATACAACGGCAGCCCCGCGGAAAGCGTTCGATTGTGTGCCCAGAATCCGGCGTTGCACGGAGGCTGGCCGATCAAGGCCAAGGAATACTCATCTGACGCCTCATTCAATGCTCGGGATTTTTGTTCAATGGTGCTCCAGTCCATTGGGCCAGTTATTCTCATCCAATCCGTCAAGCAGAGCATTATTGAAGAGGTACGTGTTCGTGTTGGCACACGAGTTCCTGTCCTCGTTGAGTGCATTGGCAACGTTGCTGACTTGCGTTCCGTGCTTGTCAGAGCCCAAGCCCAGTTTCAGAGCGGCGAACCCCTGGTTGCACTCGATGTGATTGTCGGCCTCCTCATGATCAGGAAACTTGAACAAGAGCGCATGTGGACAGGCAATTCCAAGGGTTACATGTGGGTCAGTGACATTCCAAAAGGTCGGGGGCTGGACGCTAAGTATGCCCCCCGCGTTGCACACGTCTTGAACATTCTATTTCAACACGAGCTGATCGTTTTCAAAACGAGCAACGGAAAGAAGAAGTACGCATTAAATCCGGATCGACGAAAGGAGATCTACGAAATACTGCGCGATCGCAAGCTGCCTTCTGAAGTGAACAGACTGTTGCTCCGCCACCCGGCGACTGAAACGGTGAGAGCGCTAGATGCGCTTGACGACTATGATTCTCCTCCAGAAAGAGTGTGAGTCACGAGCGGCCGGACGTGCTGTGGCATATGTATTTTGAGAGAATTCGTAATCAGCAACGAATGCCGTGAGCCCCCAAGCCGCTTCAGCGAACATTGGGGGCTCCGCTATACCTCATGCACGAACGGGGCAACTAGCTACCGTCACCATGTCGTAGTAGCGAGTCAAGCCGCATGACCTCATCGCCATGCATGATGATCTTCCGGCCATCCTTGGTTTCCATGACGGTTTCTTTCTTCATACGAGTCGCACGGCCATACTTGTCTTCCATGGCCATTTTTCCGTCCTTGAAGATATAAGGGCACCTCGAATAACCCGAGGTTTTCAGTAAATCCCACCGCGCAATGCTGATCACGATCGAATTCTGATCAGTTTCTTCGGCACATAACCGCCGTCGCCGGCAGCGCCGTCCCGT
>NZ_SDKK01000093.1 GCF_008107625.1 Zoogloea oleivorans | reverse complement strand
GGCGGATTCAACCGGTCGTCGCAACACCTTCTAACTGGAGGTTTGTATGGGGCGACCCGCAGGGTGGCAAAAGCAGGTGACAGGTCGAGAGACAATGCGCTCGCCTGGCGCACCATCGCTTTGCCGTGAGGTTGAGCGGCGGTTCTGGGCGCAGATCGCAACCGGCATCACAAGCGAGAAGGCGGCAGAAGCAGTTGGCGCATCACAGGCTGTAGGCTCGCGCTGGTTTCGTCATCGTGGAGGCATGCCCTTGTTCATGTCGAATCCTGTGTCCGGGCGGTACTTGTCATTTGCCGAGCGTGAAGAGATAGGGGTGCTCCGCGCCCAGGGCGTTGGCGTACGGGAGATTGCTCGGCAAACCGGGCGAAGCCCATCGACGGTGTCGCGGGAGCTGGTTCGCAACGCCGCCACGCGCGGCGGCCAACTCGAGTATCGGGCATCGGTTGCGCAGTGGAAGGCGGAACTGGCGGCCCGGAGACCGAAGTCCGCTAAGTTGGTGACTCACCCGCGACTTCGGTGCTACGTTCAAGACCGGTTAGAGGGCAAGATGCATGACGCCGATGGCCATGAGATTGTCGGACCTGCGCACGCGCCCTTCAAAGGCCGGAACAAGCCACATCGGGGTGACCGCAAATGGGTCAATGGCTGGTCTCCTGAGCAGATAGCCAATCGGCTGCGCGTCGACTTTCCGGAAGATGAATCCATGCGCATCTCTCATGAAGCCATTTATCAGGCGCTCTACATTCAAGGTCGGGGTGCGCTCAAGCGGGAGCTGGTCAGCTGCCTGCGTACCGGGCGGGCATTGCGCGTGCCTCGGGCGAGGTCTCAGGCCAGGTCGTGGGCCCACGTCAGCGAGGAGGTGATGATCTCCAGCCGCCCCGTAGAAGTACAAGATCGCGCCGTGCCAGGCCATTGGGAAGGAGACCTGATCATTGGGCTGAACCGCTCCGCGATAGGGACGCTTGTAGAGCGGTCCAGTCGCTTCACCATACTTGTTCACCTGCCTCGGGAGCAGGGCTATGGGCAGGCTCCGCGAACCAAGAACGGTCCTGCCTTGGCCGGCTACGGCGCCATCACGATGGCCAATGCACTCAAACGAACGGTAGCGACCTTGCCTGCCCGGCTCTGGCAATCATTGACCTGGGATCGCGGTAAAGAGCTATCGGATCACGCCCGCTTCACTATCGAGTCCGGGGTGAGTGTCTTCTTCGCTGACCCGCATAGTCCGTGGCAGCGCGGCACGAACGAGAACACGAATGGACTTCTACGGCAGTACTTCCCAAAGGGAACAGACTTGTCCCGCTGGAGCGCCCAGGAGATTCAGTCCGTAGCCAACACGCTCAACGCACGGCCACGGAAGACGCTCGGATGGAAGACTCCCGCAGAAGCTTTGAATGACTATCTAAAATCCGCACAGCAATCCGGTGTTGCGACGACCGGTTGAATCCGCC
>NZ_SDKK01000032.1:42974-44911 GCF_008107625.1 Zoogloea oleivorans | reverse complement strand
GCTCGCGCTGGCCCGCAACCAGCTCGCCGCCCTCACCGGCCAGGGCCCGGACGCCACCCTCACCCTCACGCCGCCGGCCCTGCGCGACCTCGCCACAACCCTGCCGGGCACCCTGCGCGCCGATCTCCTCGGCCGCCGTCCGGACGTCATCGCCCAGCGCTGGCGTGTCGAAGCAAGCGGACGCGACAGCGACGCGGCCCGCGCCGAGTTCTACCCCAACGTCAATCTCAACGCCTTCGTCGGCCTCCAGTCCCTCGGCCTCGGCAACCTACTCGAGAGCAGCAGCCGGATGCTCGGCGTCGGTCCGGCCATCCACCTGCCGGTCTTCGACAGCGGCCGTCTGCGCGCCAACCTGGCAAGCCGCCATGCCGAGCAGGACGCCGCCATCGCCCAGTACAACACCACCCTCGTGGATGCCCTGCGCGACGTGGCCGATCAGCTCGCCAACTGGCGCGGCGCCGACGCCGAAGGACGCGACCAGCAAGCTGCGCAGGCCCGCTACGAGGACGCCTGGCGCCTCACCGAGGTGCGCTACAGGGCCGGCCTGTCGAGCTACACCGCGGTGCTCGCCGCCGAAACCCCGCTCCTCGCCCAGCGCCGCCTCACCGCCGAGCTGCGCACCCGCCGCCTCGAGGCCAGCGCCGGCCTCGCCCGTGCCCTTGGCGGCGGCTACACCCCGAACACCCCGTCCAACTAATCCCGCAGAAGGAACCGGACCATGAATACCCCCAACACTGAGATCCCCACCAACGGCCGGCGCAAGCGCGGCCTCATCGCCATCGCCGTCGCCTTCGGGCTGGCCGGCGCCGCCTGGGGCGGCTGGTGGGCCACCCACGGCCGCTTCATGGAACACACCGACGACGCCTACGTGGCCGGCAACGTGGTCCAGATCACCCCGCAGGTGGCCGGCACCGTGGTCTCCATCGACGCCGACGACACCCAGCTGGTCAAGGCCGGCCAGGCACTGGTGCGCCTCGACCCGTCCGATGCCCGCGTCGCCCTGCAGCAGGCCGAAGCCCAGCTCGGCCAGAGCGTGCGCGAGGTGCGTGCCCTGTACGCCGGCGGCAGCGCCCTCGAGGCGAGCATCAAGCAACGCGAAGCCGATCTGGTCAAGGCCAGGGACGACCTCGCCCGCCGCCAGCAGATCGCCGGTACCGGCGCCGTGGCCGGCGAAGAGATCGACCATGCCCGCGCCGCCCTGCGCGCCGCCGAAACGGCCGTCTTCACGGCCCGCGAGCAACTCGGCACCAACCGGGTCCAGACCAGCGGCACCCGCGTCGAAACCCATCCCACCGTGCAGCGCGCCGCGGCCCGGGTCGAGGAAACCTACCTGGCCCTTGCCCGCACCGCCGTGCCCGCGCCCATCGGTGGCCTCATCGCCCGCCGCTCGGTGCAGATCGGCCAGCGCGTGGCCGCCGGCGCCCCGCTGATGGCCGTCGTGCCGCTGGAGCAGGTGTGGGTGGATGCCAACTTCAAGGAGAGCCAGCTGCGCCGCATGCGCATCGGTCAACCGGTCACGGTGACCGCCGACGTGTATGGCAGCAGCGTCGAATACCACGGCAAGGTCGCCGGCCTGGCCGCCGGCACCGGTGCGGCCTTCGCCCTGCTGCCGGCCCAGAACGCCAGCGGCAACTGGATCAAGGTGGTCCAGCGGGTGCCGGTGCGGGTCACTCTCGATGCACAGGAACTGGCTGCCCATCCGCTGCGCATCGGCCTGTCGATGCAGGTCGAGGTGGACATGCGCGAAGGCGGTGATGCGCCCCTCAGCGCCGCCGCGCCGGCCTTGGTGGCCAGAACCGAAGTCTTCGCCGACCCCGCCAAGGCCGCCCGCGAGCGCATCCGCAGCATCATCTCGGCCAACAACGGCGGCCAGCCGGCCGAACTGCCGGAACTCACCCTGCCCGCCAACCCGCCGGCCGCCGCCGGCCTGGCCACCC
>NZ_SDKK01000032.1:6468-42924 GCF_008107625.1 Zoogloea oleivorans | reverse complement strand
CCGCGCCGCACCCGGGCCTGAGCCATGAGCGCCGCACCCGCACCCCTGCCGCCCCTCGAACCGGGGGCGCGGCGGCTGGCCACCGTCGCCCTGTCCCTGGCGACTTTCATGAACGTGCTGGACACCACCATCGCCAACGTGTCCATCCCCAACATCGCCGGCGACCTGGGCGTCAGCCCCGGCCAGGGCACCTGGGTGATCACCTCCTTCGGCGTCGCCAACGCCATTGCCGTGCCGCTGACCGGCTGGCTCAGCCAGCGCTTCGGGCAGGTGCGCCTGTTCGTCACCTCGGTGGTGCTGTTCGTCATCGCCTCGCTGCTGTGCGGCCTGGCCAGCAGCCTTGAAATGCTTATTGCCGCGCGGGTGCTCCAGGGCCTGGTGGCCGGACCGATGATTCCCCTGTCGCAATCCCTGCTGCTGCAGGCCTACCCGCGGGAAAAGGCCGGCATGGCGCTGGCCATGTGGTCGATGACGACGCTGGTGGCGCCGGTGATGGGGCCGATCCTCGGCGGCTGGCTGTCGGACAACCTGTCGTGGCCGTGGATCTTCTACATCAACATCCCGGTCGGCCTCGGTGCGGCATGGATGAGCTGGCAACTGCTGAAGGAACGCGAGTCGGCCACCCGCAAACTACCCATCGACAAGATCGGGCTGCTCCTGCTGGTGGTGTGGGTCGGGGCGCTGCAGATCATGCTCGACAAGGGCAAGGAGCTGGACTGGTTCCAGTCCGGCGAGATCATCGCGCTGGCCGTGGTGGCCTTTGTCGGCTTTGCCTTGTTCGTCGTGTGGGAGCTGACCGACGCTCATCCGGTGGTGGATCTGACGCTTTTCGCGCGTCCCAACTTCCTGTTCGGGGTCATCGCGCTGGCCGCCGGCTACGGCGTGTTCTTCGGCAACGTGGTGGTGATGCCCCTGTGGCTGCAGCAGTACATGGGCTACACGGCCACCTGGGCGGGGCTGGTCACCGCGCCGATCGGCTTCCTGGCCCTGCTGCTGTCGCCGGTGATCGGCAAGATCCTGCCGCGCACCGACCCGCGACGCATCGCCACGGTGGCCTTCATGGTCTTCGCGCTGGTGTCCTTCATGCGTGCCGGCTACTCCACCGACATCACACCGGCCAACATCATCATTCCGCAGATCATCCAGGGCATCGCCATGGCCTGCTTCTTCATTCCGCTGGTGTCGATCACCCTGTCGGGCCTGCCGATGGAGCGCATCCCGTCAGCCTCGGGGGTGTCGAATTTCGTGCGGATCACCTTCGGCGCCTTCGGGGCTTCGCTGATGACAACCCTGTGGGAGCGCCGGGCGGCCCTGCACCACGAACACCTGGCGGCCCAGGTGAGTGTCTACAACCCGATTGCCGGTGATGCCCTCAACGGGCTGCAAAGCCAGGGCTTCGATCTCGCCCGCAGCCTCGGCGTACTCGAACGGCAGGTTACCGTGCAGGCCTTCTCGCTGGCCGCGAATGATGTGTTCTGGCTGTCGGGTTGCCTGTTTCTGGCGCTGCTGGCGACCATCTGGATGACCCGCCCGACCCACGGCCGGCCGGCAGCGGCCAGCGGCGACGCGGCACACTAGGCGAATGCGGGGCCGGCCCTACAGCGGCAGGCCCCGCGGCTTGCGCCCGGCCCGCGCAAAGATCGGGTCGAAAAGGAAGTTCGGCAATAGACGCAGTAGCTTGGCCACTACACCCATCTGCCAGGGAATCACCGTGTAGCCGATGCCTGCGTCAATGGCCTTCACGAAACGTCGGGCCGCTTCGTCGACCGGCAGCATGAAGGGCATCGGATAGGTATTCACCGCAGTCATCGGCGTGGCGATGTAGCCGGGGGCGATGGTGACCACCCTCACGCCGCTGCCGTGCAGTTCGACCCGCAGGCTTTCAAGATAGGCGATCACCGCCGCCTTGGAGGCACTGTAAGCACCGGCGCCGGGCAGGCCGCGGATGCCCGCCACTGACGCAATGCCCACCAGCCGGCCACTGCCACGGGCGCGCATGGGCGCCACGAAGGGCTGGAAGGTGGCGACCATACCGAGCACATTGGTACGCATCACCCGGTCGAAGGCGGCCAGATCGTCGGCCTCCTCGGTAAGCGTGCCGGCCGACACCCCGGCATTCGCGATAACAACATCCGGCACACCAAAACGGGCGATGAAGTCGGCTGCGGCTTCAGTCAGCGCGGCCGGCTCGGCCACGTCGACGCAGTAAATGACGTGCTCGCCGGGCAGGCTGCGGGCCAGTTCGAGCAGGGCAGATTCGCGTCGGCCCAGCAGGCCGAGGGTGACCCCCCGAGCAGCATAGTGGCGTGCAAGGGCTGCACCGATGCCGCTTGATGCACCAGTGATGAAGACGCGGAGAGTCACGGGAAGACGATGAAAAACGAAGAGGTAATACAGGAACGCTGCGCCACCCGAACGGGCAGCGCAACCGGCAGACTTGTTACTTGCGACCCTGCTCGCCGCGGGCCCTGACGATCAGCTGGTCGGCAGCCTTGAGGGCCGCCTCATGGGTGCCGGCGATGGTCCCCGAAGTGAAGTACTTGCCATCCACGGCCAGCGTCGGGACGCCCTGGATCTTGTAGCTGCGCCCCACTTCCTCGATACGCTTCAACTGCACGCTCACATTGAAGGAGCGATAGGCATCGGTGAACTTTTTGGCATCTACACCCTTCTTGACGGCCCACTCCAGAGCGGCCGCTTCGCCTTGAAGAGGCAGCTTGTCGTTCTGCACGGCATCGAAGACCTGAGCATGCAGACGGGGCAGCTCGCCAATGGCATCCAGCACCAGATGCAGCTTGGCCAGGCCAATCAGCTGGGGGTTGCCCCAGGTCGCCGGAACCCGGCGAAAGACCACATCCGCGGGGAGCTTCTTGACCCACAGTTCAAGCAGGGGATCGAACGCCTTGCAGTGCGGGCAGCCGTAATGGAAGAACTCCAGAACTTCGACCTTGCCCTTGACGTCCGTCGGCTGAGGCGGAGAAACGAGCTCGAAGCCTCCCCCCTGAGCCCACACGGGCGTGCCCACTACACCAAGAGCGGCCAGGGCGGAAAGCTGTTTGAGGACATCGCGACGCTGCATTACGGTTTCTCCTTGAATCGGCAAAGCACTCATTGAGCGGCAGAAGCCGGTTTTGGTTCCTTGGGCTTGATCTTGACGATAGCCGCATTGATGCCGCTTGACGACAATTGCTGACGCGCCTTGTTCATCTCGTCCTGACCCAGATAGGGGCCGACACGCACCCGGTGAACCGTCCCCTTCTCGGGCAACTCCACCTTCTGCACGCTGGCCTCCACTCCCATCAACGCAAGACGCGCCTTCAGGTTGTCAGCCTCGGACGGATCCTCGAAAGCACCAGCCTGGAGGTAATACTTTTCCGGTGGCAGCGGCTTGCCCGACAGAGCGGCTTCCGCCTTGGCGCGCTCGGCCTCGGCCCTGGCCTTGTCAGCCTTTGCTGCATCCTCGGGCTTGTCGGATTTCTCCGTCTTTTCCGGCTTGTCGGCCTTCTCGGGCTTGGGCGGCTTGACGATCTCGGTGCTTTCCTCGGGCTTCGGTGCGGGCAGCGCATCGGTCCCCTTGGGCAACACGTTATAGAAATCGAAGCGCGGCTTTTCGAGCGGCTTGTCGCCGGCCTTGCCGGGCAGGGCGATGGGCTCGCTGGGCTGTGGACGGGGCGGCGGCGCCAGCGGCCGGTCTTCCTGCTTCGGCTTCTGGAACGGAGACGACGCGGTGAAGTACAGGGCAATGCCCGCCGCCACCAGGGCACCGAGAATCAGGCCGACAAAGATGCCGACCAGGGTACTGCCCCGGCTACCCGATTTGGGCGTCTTGGTCTGCAGGCGTGGCTTTTGATCGCGGCTCATGAACGGCGGGGTCCGGAATTACATCGAATCAGGAGCGGAAACACCGAGCAGCCGGAGGCCGTTGCGGATCACCTGGCGCACAGCGGCCGCCAGCGCCAGACGGGCGAGCTTGAGACTTTCGTCTTCCACCAGCATGCGTTCGGCGTTGTAGTAGCTGTGGAACTCACCGGCCAGATCTTTCAGGTAGAACGCGATCTGGTGCGGCGCGTATTCGGCAGCAGCACTCCGGACAACTTCCGGGAAGGCGGTCAGGCGGGCGCACAGGGCCAGCTCACGCTCGTTGTCGAGGCGACCGAGATCGGCATCGGCAAGATCGGACAGGACCCCGTTCCACTGGCCCAGCACCGAGCACAGGCGCGCGTGGGCGTACTGGATGTAATACACCGGGTTCTCGTTGCTCTGGCTCTTGGCGAGGTCGAGGTCGAAGTCCAGGTGCTGGTCGGCCTTGCGCAGCACGTAGAAGAAACGGCAGGCGTCCTTGCCCACTTCCTTGCGCAATTCGCGCAGGGTGACGAACTCGCCGGAACGGGTGGACATGGCCGCCTTCTGGCCGTTGCGGTACAGCACCGCAAACTGCACCAGCGCCACATCGAGCTTTTCGGGCGGCAGGCCGAGGGCTTCGAGAGCCCCCTTCACACGGGCGATGTAGCCGTGGTGGTCGGCACCCCAGATGTCGACGATGCGGTCGAAGCCACGTTCGTACTTGTTGGCGTGGTAGGCGATGTCGGAGGCGAAGTAGGTGTACAGGCCGTTGTCGCGCTGCACGACACGGTCCTTTTCGTCGCCGAAGGTGGTGGAGCGGAACCACTTGGCGCCGTTCTGCACATAGATGTGACCACGGGCTTCGAGTTCGGCAACGGCCTTTTCGACCAGACCGCAGTCGAACAGGGAGCGCTCGGAGAACCACTTGTCGAAGGTCACGCCGAACTCTTCGAGGTCTTCGCGGCCATCACCCAACTGTTCGGTCAGCGCAAAGCCGTGCACCCAGGCGTAATCGCTGGCGAGCAGGCGCTTGGCATTGGCGATCAGCACGTCCAGGCGGGCTTCCTTCTCTTCTTCACCCTCCGGTGCATCCAGCAGCACGTTGGCGGCCGTCACCCTGGCGAAGCGGTCGCCGTGGGCTTCCTTGATCTGCCGGCCCATGTCCTTCACGTAGTCGCCCTGATAGGCGTTGGGCGGGAAGGGAACCTCGATACCGAATTCGGACAGGTAGCGCAGCCAGGTGGACAGCGCCAGGATGTCCATCTGCCGGCCCGCATCGTTGATGTAGTACTCGCGGGTCACTTCGAAGCCGGCGTACTCGAGCACATCGGCCAGCGAAGCGCCGTAAGCCGCACCACGGCCGTGACCCACGTGGAGCGGGCCGGTGGGGTTGGCCGAGACGTATTCGACCTGTACCTTGACGCCACTCTTGTCGCCGCGGCCAAAGGCCTCGCCCTTGCCGAGCACATCAAGCACAACGCCTGTCTTGGCGTCGGAGGCCAGCGTGAAGTTGATGAAGCCGGCACCGGCCACCTCGGCCTTGACCACCAGCCTGGACGGCGGCAGTTCGGCCAGCAGCAGTGCAGCCAGCTCGCGCGGATTGCGCTTCAAGGGCTTGGCCAGCTGCAACGCCAGGTTGCTCGCAAAATCCCCGTGACCGGCCTGCTTCGGGCGTTCCAGGTTGATGGGGGTTTCGGCCTGCTCAGGGGCCACGCTGAGAAGGGCGGCACGGAGGAGGTCGGCAAGCTGGGTTTTCTGATCGGCGCTCATGGGAAATACTGCGACTAAAAGCACAGGATTATATCGAAGCGGGGGCAAAACTGCGGGCGGGCGGGCAGCTTGCACGTAACAAAGTACGCCGGACATGGCAAAAACAGGCCTGTTGGCATATCTTTCATACTTGTGCCGCACCCTGCAGTCCACCGCCCCAAACCGTGAGCTCCGCACCATGCGCCTTGCCCTCCTTCTTGCCGGCCTGCTGACGGCGGCTTCGGCAGTTGCCGAACCACCGACCCTGCACTGGTCCGTGCCACTGCCTGCCGGTCATTCCTGGCGGATTGTCGATCTGCGCGAAGGCAACGGCATCCGCCATGAGGATTACATCCCCCGCGGACAGGGCACGGAAGACTACCGGGACCGCATTCTGGTGCAGCGCCTCCAGGCTCAGGAACTCAACCCGGAAACCTATCTCGCCCACGTATCCGACGGCCTGCGCGCTCACTGCACAGCCTTCACCACCAGCGGACTGGTGCCGTCCGGACGCGACGGCCTGCCCGGTGCCACACTGACCGCCTACTGCGGACGCTTCGACGATCGCCCCTACGGCTACATCATTGCCCACAAGGCGATTCGCGATGGCAATCACCTGTTCGTGGTCGAACGGGAATGGCGCCTGCCCCCCTTCGCCATCGATGAAACGGGTCTGGTCAATCTGAACTTCGGCAACCCGGCGGAAGATGCTGCCATCAAGAAGGAAATCCACTTTGCGGTGCGCTGGCTGATCGAACGGGTGCAACCCGGCCAGCCGACGCAACCCGAGCCGGCGCCACCGTCCCGCCGCAAGCCCTGAGCGCCCAGCCCCGAGCTTTCCGCGCCCCGGCTTTACGGGCACAATCCGCGTTTTCCTTCACACCTGCCGCCGTGCGCCTCTTCCGACTCGTCAAGATCATCTCCGTCAGCCTGGAATACGGCCTCGACCAGATGATTCTCTCCAACGAGCCGTCCGGTCGGCTGGCCTGGCTGGCCAGGCTCACCCGCTTCCGCCGCACCTACACCGAGTCCAGCGGCGCCCGCCTGCGCCAGGCGCTCGAATCCCTCGGGCCGATCTTCGTCAAGTTCGGCCAGATGCTGTCCACCCGCCGCGACCTGCTGCCGCCGGCCATCGCCGAAGAGCTGGCCCGGCTGCAGGACCGTGTCCCGCCTTTCTCCAGCGCCGAAGCCCTCGCCCAGTTGCAGGCCTCCTACGGCAAGCCGGTGGACGAAGTCTTCGTCCGCTTCGAGCGCGAGCCGATCGCCTCCGCCTCCATCGCCCAGGTGCACTTCGCCGAGCTGCCGGACGGCACCGAAGTGGCAGTCAAAATCCTGCGCCCCGGCATTGCACCGGTCATCGCCCATGACCTGGCCCTCCTCGACGCCGCCGCCATCCTGCTCGAAAAGCTGTGGCCGGAAGGCCGCCGCCTCAAGCCGCGGGAAGTCGTCGCCGAGTTTTCCAAATATCTGCGCGACGAACTCGACCTGATGCGCGAAGCCGCCAACTGCTCGCAGCTGCGGCGCAACTTCAAGGATTCCGAGCTGCTCGTCGTCCCCGAGGTGCACTGGGATTACTGCACCACCGGCGTGATGGTGATGGAGCGCATGAAGGGCATCCCGATCTCACAACTGGATGCCCTCAAAAGCAACGGCATCGACCTCAAGGCCCTGTCCCGGGCCGGCGTCGAGATCTTCTTCACGCAGGTCTTCCGCGACGGCTTCTTCCACGCCGACATGCACCCGGGCAACATCTTCGTGGCCACCGACGGCCCCGCCCGCGGGCGCTACATCGCTCTCGACTTCGGCATCATCGGCACCCTCAACGATTCCGATAAAAAATACCTGGCCACCAACTTCCTGGCCTTCTTCCAGCGCGACTACCGGCGCGTCGCCCTGGCCCACATCGAGGCCGGCTGGGTGCCTGCCCACACCCGCGTGGACGAGTTCGAAGGCGCCATCCGCGCCGTCTGCGAGCCGATCTTCGACCGCCCGCTGAAAGACATCTCCTTCGGCAAGACGCTGCTGCGCCTGTTCCAGACCGCCCGCCGCTTCGAGATGGAAGTGCAGCCGCAACTCGTATTGCTGCAAAAAACCCTGCTTAACATCGAAGGCCTCGGGCGCCAGCTCGACCCGGACCTCGACCTGTGGAAAACCGCCAAGCCCTTCCTCGAACGCTGGATGAACGACCAGATGGGCTGGCGAGCGCTGCTGCGTCACATGAAGGACGAAGCCCCCTCCTGGGCCGCCACCCTGCCCCAGTTGCCACGCCTGGTGCATCAGGCCCTGTCCGACCCGCGGGACGACACGGCCCGCGCCGACATCCTCCGCCTGTCTGCCGAAAACCAGCGCCAGGGGCGCTGGCTGGCAGCCGGTGGCGCCCTCCTCGCCGCGCTCGTCGCCCTCGAAGCCTGGCGCTGGCTGCACTGAACGAAGAGCGGCTGCGGCCGCTCCAACAGGCGTAGCAGCGCCACTCTGGCGCCTGCAACCTGCATCCGAAGGAAGATCATGCCTGCCCCGTTCGCGCCATCCCGCCCGATCCATATCGTCGGAGTCGGCTCCTGCCTCGGCGCACCCATCTTCGGACCCGCCAGCGGCCCCCGCGCACTCAAGAACCTCGGCCTCGAAGCCCATCTGCGCCGGCTCGGCATCCCCGCCCACTGGCAGGCCCTGCTCGAACCTTCCGCCCCCAAGCCGCCCCATTCGCCTCTCAACGAGCGGCTCGGCACCGTCAGCGCCCTGCTCCATGACCTGGCCAATACCGTCGCCGGCGTCTGCGAAGAAGGCGCCATTCCCCTCGTCCTCGGCGGCGACCACGCCATCGGCGCCGGCACCTGGCGCGGCGTGGCCCGCGCCCTCGCGCCCCGGGGCAAGCTCGGCCTGATCTGGATCGACGCCCACCTCGACGCCCACACCTCCCTCACCACCCACAGCGGCAACATCCACGGCATGCCGATGGCCGCGCTGCTGGGGGTCGGCGACGAAACCCTCACCGGCCTGCCCGGCCCGCACCTCGACCCGGCCCATGTAGTCATCGTCGGCGCCCGCTCGTGGGAACCCGAAGAGCTGACGCTGCTCAACAAGCTCGGCGTGAAGATCTTCTTCATGCCCGAAGTGAAAACCCGCGGCCTGCCCGCCGTGCTGGCCGATGCCCTGCGCATCGCCCGCACCGGCACCGCCGGCTTCGGCGTATCGGTCGACCTGGACGCCATCGACTGCGCCAAGCTGCCCGGCACCACCTGCCTGGTGCCCGACGGCCTCGACCCGCAGGAACTCACCGATGCCCTCCACAGCCTGCGCAATTGCGCCGACCTGGCCGGCTTCGAAGTCGTCGAATACGTGCCCGAGCGCGACAAGGACGGCAGCGGCGCCCGCTGGGTGGCCGACTTCGCCGCCGCCGCCCTCGGCCCCACCACGGCCCAGTTGCGCGACCGCGAACAGGCCTACGGCGCCCACAACTATGCGCCGCTGCCTGTGGTGTTCACCCGCGGTGAAGGCGTGTGGCTGTGGGACGTGGAGGGCCGGCGCTACCTCGACATGATGAGCGCCTACTCGGCGGTGAGCTTCGGCCACAGCCACCCGCGCCTCGTGAAAGCCCTGACGGAACAAGCCGGCAGCCTTGCGCTGACCTCCCGCGCGTACTCCAACGACCGCCTCCCGCTGATGCTCGAGCGCCTGTCGGCCCTTCTCGGCTACGACCAGGCGCTGCCGGTCAATACCGGCCTGGAAGCCGTCGAAACAGCCATCAAGGCAGCCCGCAAGTGGGCCTACAAGATCAAGGGCGTAACCGACGGACAGGCCGAAATCATCGTCTGCAACAACAACTTCCACGGCCGCTCGACGACCATCGTCGGCTTCTCGTCGGAAGCCCAGTACCGGGACGGCTTCGGCCCCTTCCCGCCGGGTTTCCGCAGCATTCCCTTCGGCGACGCCGACGCGCTGGAAGCCGCCATCACGCCCAACACCGCAGCCTTCCTGTTCGAACCGATCCAGGGCGAAGGCGGCATCAACATTCCGCCGGCCGGCTGGCTGGCCCGCTGCGCCGAGATCTGCCGCGCCCATAACGTGCTGCTGATCGCCGACGAAGTGCAGACCGGCCTCGGCCGCACCGGCCACATCCTGGCCTGCAACCACGACGGCGTGCGCCCCGATGGGGTAATCCTCGGCAAGGCCCTCGGCGGCGGACTTTTGCCCGTATCGGCCTTCCTGGCCGACGAAGCGGTGATGCAGGTTTTCCATCCGGGCGACCACGGCTCCACCTTCGGCGGCAACCCGCTGGCGAGCGCCGTCGCCGCCGAAGCCCTGAGCGTCCTCGCCGACGACAAGCTCGCCGAACGCTCGGCAACCCTGGGGACCTACTTTCTGGCCCGCCTGCAGGCCATCGACAACCCGTTGATTCGTGAGGTGCGCGGTCGTGGCCTGCTGATCGGCATGGAACTCGACACCCAACGGGTTGGCGCCCGCGTCGCCGCCGAAGCCCTCCTCGCCCGCGGCCTGATGACCAAGGACACCCACGAAAGCGTACTGCGCTTCGCCCCACCGCTGGTCATCACCAAGGCAGAACTGGACTGGGCTGTCGAAACCATCGAAGATGCGCTGACCGACCTTGCCAGCCGTTTTTCCGGAGCCAAACCATGACCGAGAAGCTCGACCGCCTCGTTGCCGACGCCCGCCGTGCCGCTGAAACCCGTGGCCAGGGCTACCGCGAAAGGGCACTCAAAATCTATCCGTGGATCTGCGGCCGCTGCGCCCGCGAGTTCACCCCGGCCAACCTGCGTGAGCTCACCGTCCACCACCGCGACCACAACCACGACAACAACCCGGCCGACGGCAGCAACTGGGAGTTGTTGTGCCTGTACTGCCACGACAACGAGCACCAGCGCCAGCTTGAAGCCACTCAGGGCAACGTCTCGGCCAAGAGCCCGGCCAGCGCCGCCACCCATTCGCCGTTCGCGGCGCTTGGCACCCTGCTCAAGAAAAGCTGAACCGAAAAACCCGTCGGAAAACCCGCAAATAGCGGCACTCGCATAACATACGGGGTCCGTCCGATGTTAAGCTCAAGTGCGTTTTGACGCGCGCACGATCAAAGGCTTTGGCTCCCCTGCCAGAATAAAAACACCCGCAGGCGAAGCCGCAGTAATCAATCAACCGGCAGGATTGCCGTGCAAAACGCCCTTTCAGGGCGAGCGTTTTGAGAGGGTTGTCGTGAATAAACTTGCAACTTCAGGGCTTGCGCTGGCTTTGGCCAGCATGGTGGTCGGTTGCGCCCCGCGCTATGCGGACGTGCCAGCTCCGACCCGTTTTGAAAATACCAAACAGCAAAAGCTGCAGGCTGCCGAGCACTGGCGAAACATCGCCGAGCACTTTGCCAGCCAGCTCGCCAGCGATCTGAACGGCAAACTGAACGGTCGGGCCGTCTACGTGCCGACCCCCGATGGCGAGCAACCCTTCGTCCAGGGCTTCCGCGAGCTGCTGATCACCTCCCTGATGGCGCAGGGTCTGCCCGTCAGCACCGAAGCCAGAAACTCACTGGTCGTCGACGTCCGCTACGCCATCTATCGCTTCCAGCCCAACCGGGCACAAAGCACCTATTACTATGGCGACGTAACCGCAGTGGCCACCGGCCTGTGGGCCGTCAGTGCCGTCGCCGCCGCAGAAATTTCGTCTTCCGCCAGCATCTCGGCCGGTGCCAAGCTGCTGGCGACAGCAGCCGGGCTCGAAGGCTTCGGCTGGCTATCGCAGGAAGCCCTGGGCCGCGGCCAATACGCCTCCGGACCGGTTCCCCGCTCTGAAATCCTGCTGACCGCGGCGGTTGCCGATGGCACCCGCTTCGTCAGCCGCCGCACCAACATCTACTACACCGTGGACGAGGATCGCGAGCTGTACTGGAATCAAACCAGTCGCTCCCACAACATTTCGGTGGTGGGCGATTGCGGGGAAAGGACTCAAACATGCGCCCGCTGATCTATTCCGCGCTTGCTGCGTCGAGTCTGCTGCTGGCTGCTTGCGAAACGGCACCCAGGGCACCGCTGGCCTCGGAGCCAACCTACGAGCAGGCACTGAACAATTCATTCAATACGGCCAACTACAACGCCGTTGCCGAATTGATCAAACGCTACCCAGCCTCCAGCAGCGCGTCGGCAACCAACACCAGTGCCAACAACGCACCTTTTGTCGTCGCCACGCTGGTCAATATCGACCAACTGGAGCAATCCTCGACGCTCGGCCGCCTGATTTCCGAGCAAGTCGCATCGCGCATGACGCAAATGGGCTACAGCGTCCTTGAGCTCAAGATCCGCAACGGCGTCTACATGAAGCGCAACGAGGGCGAGTTCCTGCTCACCCGCGAGATCAAGGAAGTCGCATCCACCCACAACGCGCAGGCGGTGGTCGTCGGAACCTACGCCGAGAGTGCCACCCTCGTGCATGTGAACCTGAAGATCGTGAACCCGGCCACCAGCGTCATCCTGGCAGCCTACGACTACGCACTGCCGCTGGACAAGCAGATCGCCAGCCTGATCCGCAAACGTTAAGAGCGGCCTCTGCGGGGCCACAAACAGGGGGAACATCCTGCGATGTTCCCCCTGTTCATTGGCTCCACCGCCGCAGTAGCCCGGCCGGTAAAAAACCTTGTCCAAATCTCGCCACAGACTTGCCCGCAAACGCCTCTATCCGGCGTAGCATTCGCCCCCCAATCAATCCCCTGCAACACCCATGAGCCTTACCCCCGCCCGCGCCTGCGGCATCGACTTCGGCACGTCCAATTCCACCGTCGGCTGGCTGCGCCCCGGCGAATCCACCCTGCTAGCCCTGGAAGATGGCAAGCCAACCCTGCCCTCGGCGATTTTCTTCAACGCCGACGAGGAAAGCACCCACTTCGGCCGCGACGCGCTGCTGGAATACCTCGAAGGCTACGAAGGCCGCCTGATGCGTGCCCTGAAGAGCCTGCTCGGCAGCAGCCTGATGGACGGCAGCACCGAGGTCGGCGGCCGCGCGCTGCCCTTCCGCGACCTGCTGGCAAGCTTCATCGGCGAGCTGAAGAGCCGCGCCGAAGCCCAGGCCGGGCGCAGCTTCGAGCAGGCCGTGTTCGGCCGCCCGGTGCATTTCGTGGATGACAACGAAGCCGCCGACCGCCGCGCCCAGGACACCCTCGAAGCCATCGCCCGCCAGGTCGGCTTCAAGGACGTGAGCTTCCAATTCGAACCGATCGGCGCAGCGCTGCACTACGAAGCCTCCCTCGACCGGGAAGAGCTGGTGCTGATTGCCGACATCGGCGGCGGCACGGCTGACTTCTCCCTCGTGCGCCTGTCGCCGGAGCGCGCCAAACACCTGGACCGGCGCGACGACCTGCTTGGCAACGCCGGCCTGCACGTGGGTGGCACCGATTTCGACCGGGCCCTGAGCCTGGAATGCGTGATGCCGCTGCTCGGCTACAAGGGCCTGATGAAGAGCGGCGCCGAAGTGCCGTCGGGCCTGTTCTTCCATCTGGCCACCTGGCACACCATCAACTTCGCCTACACCCGTCAGGCCTTCGCCGACTTCCAGAGCATCTACCGCGACGCCGCCGCACGCCGCGAGCTCGACCGTCTGGCCCGCCTCATCGGCCAGCGGGAAGGCCACTGGCTGGCGCTGCAAGTCGAACAGGCCAAGATCGACCTGTCCACCGACGCCAGCACGCGCCTGCACCTCGACCGCCTGGAACCCGGGCTTCACCACGACATCACCCGCGAAGACTTCACGCTTGCCACCCGCAGCCTGGTGGAACGGGTCGCGGCAACAGTCAGCAACCTCCTCGACCAGGCCGGCATTGCCCGCGACCAGGTGGACACCCTGTACTTCACCGGTGGCGCCAGCGGCGTGCCGCAGTTGCGCGAACGGATCTCCGCCGAACTGCCGAACGCACGCAGCGTCGAAGGTGACCTGTTTGGCAGCATCGGCGCCGGTCTCGCGGTAGAGGCTGCCCGGCGCTACGGCTGAGCACCGCAGGAGTAAAAAAAGGGGCCGTCCAAAGACGGCCCCACTCCCTCGACAGGAACCCGCCACAAGGACGAGTCTCCCTCCCCATCGAATGAAATCTGTCAGCTGCACCGCCCGGGAGACGCGGTGCAACCGCTTTGCATTGCTTATTCGAACTCGATGATGACCTCGTCCACCGCCAGGCTGCCACCGGCAGAGGCCAGGATCTTCTTGACCTTGCAGTCCTGCTCGGCCTTGAGGATGTTTTCCATCTTCATCGCTTCGATGACCGCCAGCTTCTCGCCGGCCTTCACGTCCTGACCCACCGTCACGGCCACTTCGCGCAGCAGACCCGGCATCGGGGACAGCAGGAACTTGGAGAGGTCGGGCGGCAGCTTTTCGGGCATCAGCGCCAGCAGTTCGGCGGCACGCGCACTCATCACCATGAAGTCGGCGCGGGTGCCCCAGTGGAACAGGCTGTACTTGGTCTTGTGGCGCTCCACCTGGAGCGTGAAAGGCTCACCGTTGCAGGTGCCGTTGAACAGCGACTCGCCGAGCTTCCAGTCGGACTTGAGCTCGTAGGTCTCGCCCTTGTACTCGACGTGATAACCGCCGGGAATGGGCTTGGCGATCACCGGGTGATGCTCGTTGCCTTCCTTCTTCAGGCGGACAACCATCCAGCTGTCGCTGACGAGGCGCTCATGGCCCTGCAGCTGGCCCGAGATCGAGGCAGAACGGTCGGTGAAGGCACGGTAGACGTAGGCCGCCACCGAAACCAGCAGCGCCGGATCATCGTGGGGCACCATCGAGGCGTCGAAGCCCTTCGGGTATTCCTCGGCGATGAAGCCGGTGTTGAAGTTGCCGGACTGGAAGCGCGGGTGCTGCATCAGCGCGGCCTGGAACGGAATGTTCGACGAGATGCCGCGAATCACGAAGCCGTTCAGCGCATCACGCATGCGCGAGATGGCCTGCTCGCGGGTGGCACCGTGCACGATCAGCTTGGCGATCATCGAGTCGTAGAACATCGAGATCTCGCCGCCGTCGTAGACGCCGGTATCGACGCGCACCTGGCCGTCGATTTCCTTCGGCGGCTGGAACTTGACCAAGCGACCAGTGGAAGGCAGGAAGCCGCGGAACGGGTCTTCGGCGTTGATCCGGCACTCCATGGACCAGCCGTTGAGCTGCACTTCGTCCTGGGTCAGCGGCAGCTTTTCGCCGGCAGCGACGCGGATCATCAGCTCGACCAGGTCGACGCCGGTGATCAGTTCGGTGACCGGGTGTTCCACCTGGAGGCGGGTGTTCATTTCCAGGAAGTAGAAGCTCTTGTCGGCACCGACGACGAACTCGACCGTACCGGCCGATTCGTACTGCACGGCACGGGCCAGGGCCACAGCCTGCTCGCCCATCGCCTTGCGCATCGCCGGATCGACGAAGGGCGACGGCGCCTCTTCGATGACCTTCTGGTGACGGCGCTGGATGGAGCAATCACGCTCGTTCAGGTAGACGTAGTTGCCGAAGGAGTCGCCGAGCACCTGGATCTCGATGTGGCGCGGTTCCAGCACGTACTTCTCGATGAAGACGCGGTCGTCGTTGAAGGCGTTCTTGGCTTCATTGACGCAGGAGGTGAAGCCTTCGAAGGCTTCCTGGTCGTTGAAGGCCACGCGCAGGCCCTTGCCGCCACCGCCAGCCGACGCCTTGATCATCACCGGGTAGCCGATACCCTTGGCGATTTCAACGGCCTGTTCCGGGCCGGCAATCGCTTCGTTGAAACCGGGGATGGTGTTGACCTTGGCTTCGAGCGCCAGCTTCTTGGACTCGATCTTGTCGCCCATCTTGCCGACCGAGTAATGCTTCGGCCCGATGAACTTGATGCCTTCCTCTTCGAGGCGGCGGGAGAACTCGGCGTTCTCCGACAGGAAGCCGTAGCCCGGATGGACCGCCTGGGCGCCGGTCTGCTTGCAGGCGGCGATGATCTTGTCCATGACCAGGTAGGACTCTTTCGAGGCTGCCGGTCCGATGCACACGGCCTCGTCGGCGAGGTCCACGTGCAGGGCGTCCTTGTCGGCCTCGGAATAGACGGCGACGGTCTTGATGCCCATCTTGCGGGCGGTCTTGATGACGCGGCAGGCGATTTCGCCGCGGTTTGCAATCAGGATCTTGGTAAACATGTCTTGGCGTCCTCAGCGAATCACAGCGGAATGTTGCCGTGCTTGCGCCACGGGTTTTCGAGCTGCTTGTCCTTCAGCATGGCCAGCGAGCGGGCGATGCGCTTGCGGGTGGCGTGCGGCATGATGACGTCGTCGATAAAGCCGCGGGCGCCCGCCACGAAGGGGTTGGCGAACTTTTGCTTGTATTCGGCTTCGCGCTCGGCGAGCTTGGCCGGGTCGTTCTTTTCTTCGCGGAAGATGATTTCCACAGCGCCCTTCGGGCCCATCACCGCAATTTCGGCCGACGGCCAGGCGAGGTTCACGTCGCCGCGCAGGTGCTTGGAGCTCATCACGTCATACGCGCCGCCATAGGCCTTGCGGGTGATCACGGTAACCTTCGGCACGGTGCATTCGGCGTAGGCGTAGAGCAGCTTGGCGCCGTGCTTGATGATGCCGCCGTATTCCTGGGCGGTACCGGGCATGAAGCCGGGCACGTCCACGAAGGTCACCACCGGAATGTTGAAGGCATCGCAGAAGCGCACGAAGCGCGCAGCCTTGATGGCCGACTTGATGTCGAGACAACCGGCCAGCACCAGCGGCTGGTTGGCAACGATGCCCACCGGGTTGCCATCGACACGGCCGAAACCGATGATGATGTTCTTGGCGTAATCAGCCTGCAGCTCGAAGAAGTCATTGTCGTCGACAACCTTGACGATCAATTCCTTCATGTCGTACGGCTTGTTGGTGTTGTCCGGCACCAGCGTGTCGAGCGAGTAGTCGAAGCGGTCGACCGGGTCGTTGGTCGGCGTAACCGGCGGCTGCTCCCGGTTGTTGGCCGGCAGGAAGTTCATGAAGCGGCGCAGCATCGACAGCGCTTCGACATCGTTCTCGAAGGCCAGGTCGGCCACACCGGACTTGGTGGTGTGGGTAACCGCACCGCCCAGTTCTTCGGCCGTCACGTCTTCGTGGGTCACGGTCTTGACGACTTCCGGACCAGTCACGAACATGTAGGACGAGTCCTTCACCATGAAGATGAAGTCGGTCATCGACGGCGAATACACCGCGCCACCGGCACAGGGGCCCATGATCATGGAGATCTGCGGCACGACGCCGGAGGCCATCACGTTGCGCTGGAACACGTCGGCATAGCCGCCGAGGGAAGCGACGCCTTCCTGGATACGCGCGCCACCCGAGTCGTTGAGGCCGATCACCGGCGCGCCAACCTTCATCGCCTGATCCATGACCTTGCAGATCTTCTCGGCGTGGGTTTCGGACAGGGAACCACCGAACACGGTGAAATCCTGGCTGAACACGAACACCAGACGGCCATTGATCGTGCCGTAACCGACGACAACACCGTCACCCGGGGTCTTTTCGGCTTCGTTCATGCCGAAATCGACGCAACGGTGTTCCTTGAACATGTCCCATTCTTCAAAAGAATCCGGGTCGAGCAGCAGCTCGATACGTTCACGGGCCGTCAGCTTGCCCTTCTTGTGCTGGCTGTCGATACGCTTCTGGCCGCCACCGAGGCGGGCCGCTTCGCGCTTTTCTTCCAGCTGGTGGATGATGTCGTGCATGTACAGCCTCCAGTCAATGATACGAATTGTGTTTTAGCCCAGATGGCCGAGCAGCCGCGCTGCGGCTGCCGAAGGCGTCGTCTGGCCGGCCTCTACGGCCGCTTGCAAACCGGGCAGATCCTGCTTTACCCGGGCATGACTTGCGAACCGGGCCCGCAGGCCCTGGTCGATCAATTCCCACATCCACGCCTGCGCCTGATGGCGACGGCGGGCGTCGAACTCACCGCTCCCCTGCATGATGGAGCGGTAATCGGTAATGGTATTCCAGAACTCGGCAATCCCCTGCTTCTGCAAGGCAGAAAGCATGAGCACCGGCGGTGTCCAGTTGGGCGAGGCATGGCGCAGCATGCCCAGCGCACTCTTGATCTGCGAGCGGGCAACGTTGGCTGCCTGCGGATTGATGTCGGCCTTGTTGATGACGATCAGGTCGGCGATCTCCATGATCCCCTTCTTGATCGCCTGCAGATCGTCACCGGCATTGGGGAGCTGAAGCAGACAGAAAATGTCGGTCATGCCGGCGACGGCGATTTCCGACTGGCCCACGCCCACCGTCTCGATGATGATCACGTCGAAGCCGGCGGCCTCGCAGACCAGCATCGCTTCACGGGTCTTCTCGGCCACGCCACCCAGGCTGCCCGCCGACGGACTCGGGCGGATATAGGCCTCGGTGCGCTGGGACAACAGCTCCATGCGCGTCTTGTCGCCGAGGATGGAACCACCGGTGACGCTCGACGACGGATCCACCGCCAGCACCGCCACCTTGTGGCCAAGGCCGATGAGGTGCAGCCCGAGGGCTTCGATGAAGGTGGATTTGCCGACGCCCGGCACGCCGGAAATGCCGACCCGCATGGAGTGGCCGGTGTGCGGCAGGAGGCCTTCGAGCACGCTGCGGGCGCGCTGCTTGTGGTCCGGCCGCTGGGATTCGATCAGCGTGATCGTCTTGGCGAGCGGGCGCAGCTGATGCTTGAGCACGCCATCGACCAGGGCCTGGTCGGCAGCGTCCCGTTGCGGAAATTCAGCAGGCATGTTCATGGGGCTCATGAATGGCGTGCGCGCCGACCGGAGCCGGCGCGCGGGTCCTCGACGTGTCCGCTCAGGCCTTGCGGGCTGCGCGGATCTGCTTCAGCACTTCACGGGCCGAGGTCTGGATCGGCGTACCGGGCCCGAAGATGCCCTTGGCGCCGGCAGCGTAGAGCGCGTCGTAGTCCTGGGCCGGAATCACGCCACCAACGAAGGTGATGATGTCGTCGGCGCCCTGGTCCTTCAGCGCATTGATGATGGCCGGCACGAGGGTCTTGTGGCCGGCGGCCAGGCTCGAGCAACCCACGGCATGCACGTCGTTTTCGACGGCGTGACGGGCGGCTTCTTCGGGGGTCTGGAAGAGCGGGCCGATGTCGATGTCGAAGCCCAGGTCGGCGAAGGCCGAAGCCACCACCTTGGAGCCACGGTCGTGGCCGTCCTGACCCAGCTTGGCGATCATGATGCGCGGACGGCGACCTTCTTCGGCCACGAAAGCCTCGATGTCGGCCTTCAGCGCCTGCCAGTCTTCGTTGCCCTCTACCACGGCACCGTAGATGCCGGTAACGGCCTGCGGGTTGGCGCGGTAACGGCCGAAGACCACTTCCAGTGCGTCGGAAATTTCACCCACGGTGGCACGCAGACGGACGGCCTTGACGGCCAGGTCGAGCAGGTTGCCGTCGCCGGTCTTGGCACATTCGGTGAGAGCCGCCAGGGCGGCATCGACGGCGGCCTGGTCGCGCAGCGCACGGATGCGGGCCAGACGCTCGACCTGACCTTCACGCACGGCGTGGTTGTCGATGTCGAGGATGTCGATCGGGTCCTGCTTGTCGAGCTTGTACTTGTTGACGCCGACGATCACGTCCTTGCCGGAGTCGATGCGGGCCTGCTTGTCGGCGGCGCACTCCTCGACCTTCATCTTGGCCCAGCCGGATTCAACCGCCTTGGTCATGCCACCCATGGCCTCGATCTCTTCGATCAGGGCCCAGGCCGTGTCGGCCATGTCCTGGGTCAGCTTTTCCATCATGTAGGAACCGGCCCACGGGTCCACCACGTTGGTGATGTGGGTTTCTTCCTGGATGATGATCTGGGTGTTGCGGGCGATACGCGCCGAGAACTCGGTGGGCAGCGCGATGGCTTCGTCGAGCGCGTTGGTGTGCAGGGACTGGGTGCCGCCAAACACGGCCGCCATCGCTTCAATGGTGGTGCGCACGACGTTGTTGTACGGGTCCTGCTCGGTCAGCGACCAGCCGGAAGTCTGGCTATGGGTGCGCAGCATCATCGACTTCTGGCTCTTCGGCTCGAACTGCTTCATGAGGCGCCACCACAGCATGCGCGCGGCACGCATCTTGGCGATCTCGAGGTAGAAGTTCATGCCCACCGCCCAGAAGAAGGACAGGCGGCCGGCGAAGGTGTCGACGTCCATACCCGACTTGATGCCGGTGCGCACGTATTCCACACCGTCGGCCAGCGTGAAGGCCAGCTCGATGGCCTGGTTGGCGCCGGCTTCCTGGATGTGGTAACCCGAGATCGAGATCGAGTTGAACTTCGGCATGTGCGACGACGTGTAATTGAAGATGTCGGCGATGATCTTCATCGACGGCGTCGGCGGGTAGATGTAGGTGTTGCGGACCATGAACTCCTTGAGGATGTCGTTCTGGATGGTCCCGGACAGCTTGTCCTGCGAAACGCCCTGCTCTTCGGCAGCCACGATGTAGCCGGCCAGGATCGGCAGCACGGCGCCGTTCATGGTCATGGACACCGACACCTTGTCGAGGGGAATCTCGTTGAAGAGGATCTTCATGTCCTCGACGGAGTCGATGGCCACGCCGGCCTTGCCGACGTCACCGACCACGCGGGGATTGTCGGAGTCGTAGCCCCGGTGGGTGGCCAGATCGAAGGCCACCGAGACGCCCTGACCGCCGGCGGCCAGCGCCTTGCGGTAGAAAGCGTTGGATGCTTCGGCGGTCGAGAAACCGGCGTACTGGCGGATGGTCCACGGACGCGCGGCGTACATGGTGGCCTGGGGGCCGCGCAGGAAGGGCTCGAAGCCCGGCAGCGTATTGGTGTACTTGAGACCGTCCAGGTCAGCGGCGGTGTACAGCGGCTTGACCGTGATGCCCTCCGGCGTCACCCAGTTCAGCTTGGCGATGTCGCCTTCGGGAGCCGACTTGGCGGCTGCCTTGTTCCAGGCACCAAGTTCGGGTTGGGGGAAGGTCGGTTCGGAATTGTTCGCCATGGCTTTTCTACCCTCGTAGCTGGGCCGCTGGGCGGCCTTTAGTAATATGTGACGCCAGTACCGGCCGTGACCTCTGGTCACGGCCGGCTGTCGTGCCCCGCGCAGGGCAGTTTTCTCCCTCCCTCTATTTTTTTGTGGTCTGACGACTATGTTGCCGCCTGACCGACACAAGGGTGACATCCTGCGCAGGAACTTGACTTGCTATCCTCCAGATAATACTTTATCCATAATTATGGATGCAACAGCAGAATCCCTCACTTTTGAAACCTTGTCCCCAAAACTCATGAATGCAGGCCGGATCGCCCCTCTCGCCCTCTACCAGGAAGTCGCGGAACGCCTGCGCCAGCGCATTTTTGCCCATGAACTGCCCCCCGGCACCTGGGTAGACGAACAGGCCCTGGCTGGCCAGTACGGCATCTCCCGCACGCCACTGCGCGAGGCCCTGAAGGTCCTTGCCTCCGAAGGCCTGGTGACCCTCAAGCCCCGCCGCGGCTGTTATGTCACCGAAATATCCGAGCGTGACCTGGACGAGATTTTCACGGTGATGGCCCTGCTCGAAGGACAGTGCGCCGCCGATACCGCCCGCAAGGCCACCGAAGCCGATCTCGCCCGTCTGCAGGCCCTGCACCAGGACCTCGAACAGGCCGCCGCCAAAAACGACATCGACGGCTTCTTCGAGGCCAACCAGGCCTTCCACCAGGAAGTACAACTGATTGCCGACAACCGCTGGCTGACCCAGGCCATCACCGACCTGCGCAAGGTCATCAAGTTGTCGCGCCATCACTCCCTGTTCATCGACGGGCGCATCGAGCAGTCGCTGGCCGAGCACCGGATACTTCTCGAAGCCCTCGGCCGCCGCGACGTGGCCGCCACCGAACAGGCCATGCGCGAACACATCTCCAGCGGACGTCGAGCCCTGGCCAAGATCGCTGCCCGGCGCGAATCCGCCGCCTGAGCATTTTTCGCCATCGCCCCCACGGGGCTGTCGGACTGAAGTCCGACCCACAAAAACAAACCCCCCGACCAGTGCCCGGTCGGGGGGTTTTTTATTCCAGCCACGCGCCCTTTCGGGCGCCTCCAGGATTAGTGGGAGCTGGCTTCAGCAGCACCAAAACCGGTCTGGGCACGCACGTACTGATCGTCGAACATGGCGCGCTCGGCATTCCCCTCGGCGCTGTTGTCCAGCTTCGAGAAGATGTAGGTCAGCAGGAAGGCCAGCGGCATGGAGAACAGGGCCGGCTGGTCGTACGGGAAGATCGCCTGGGCGTTACCCAGCACAGTCACCCACACGGACTTGGAGAGCACCACCAGCAGCACGGCAGCAACCAGACCCGAATAGCCGCCGACAATGGCGCCACGAGTGGTCAGACCCTTCCAGTACATGGACAGGATCAGCACCGGGAAGTTGGCGGAAGCAGCGATACCGAAGGCCAGGGCCACCATGAACGCCACGTTCATCTTCTCGAAGGCGATGCCGAGAACGATGGCCACGAGGCCCAGGCCCACGGAAGCAAAACGCGACACGCGCAGCTCTTCGGTCTCGGTCGACTGACCCTTGCGGATCACGCGGGCATAGATGTCGTGGGAGATGGCCGCCGCACCGGCCAGCGCCAGACCGGACACCACAGCCAGGATGGTCGCAAAAGCCACCGCCGACAGGAAGCCGAGCAGCAGGTTGCCGCCCACAGCCTTGGCCAGATGCATGGCGATCATGTTGCCACCGCCGATGATCTTGCCGCCAACCTGACCACCTTCGAAGAACTCGGGGTTCTGGCCGACGATGATGATGGCAGCGAAGCCCATCAGCAGGATCACGTTAAAGAAGTAGGCCACGAAACCGGATGCGTAAAGCACCGACTTGCGGGCTTCCTTGGCGTTGGTCACCGTGAAGAAGCGCATCAGGATGTGCGGCAGGCCAGCCGTACCGAACATCAGGCCAAGGCCCAGCGACAGCGCGGTGATCGGATCCGGCAGCAGGGTGCCCGGGAACAGCAGCTTCTCACCCAGACTGTGCAGCGAAACTGCCTGCCCCATCATCTTGTCGAAACTGAAGTCGAACTGGGACATGGCCAGGATCGCCACCAGCGTGCCGCCCACCAGCAGCATGCAGGCCTTGATGATCTGCACCCAGGTGGTGGCAACCATGCCGCCAAAGGTGACGTACACCATCATCAGCGCACCAACCACGAACAGGGCGATGTTGTAGTCGAGACCGAACAGCAGCTTGATCAGCTGACCGGCACCAACCATCTGCGCCACCAGGTAGAAACACACCACGGTCAGCGAAGACACCGCCGCCATCGTGCGCACCCGGTTCTGGTTGAGGCGGTAGGAGGTGATGTCGGCGAAGGTGAACTTGCCCAGGTTGCGCAGGCGTTCGGCCATCAGGAACAGGATGATGGGCCAGCCGGCGAAGAAGGCAATCATGTAGATGTAGCCATCGACGCCCTTGGTGTAGACCAGCGCGGTCAGACCCAGCAGGGTGGCGGCCGACATGTAGTCGCCGGCGATCGCCAGACCGTTCTGGAAGCCGGTGATACCGCCGCCGGCCGTGTAGAAGTCGGCGGTCGACTTGGTGCGGCCGGCAGCCCAGTAGGTGATGCCCAGGGTCATCGACACGAAGACCACGAACATGCCGATGGCGGCGAGGTTGAGGGGCTGCTTCTCGGTGGCGGAAATCGCATCACCGGCGAAGGACAAGGCCGGAGTCAGAAGCGCCAGCAGCGCGAGGTTCAGACGGGCAAGCATTACTTCACCTCCTTGGCGGCGTCACGGATGATGTCGGTGGTCATTGCGTCAAACTCGCCATTGGCGCGCTTGACGTAAAAGGCGGTGAGCAGCCAGAAGAAGACGAACATGAACAGCTCGGCAGCGATCCCCACGGTGACGTAGGAGCTTTCTGAGAGGCGCTGGCCAATCAGTTTCGGGTTGAACGCCACAACCATGAAGAAACCGTAGAAAATCGTCAGGACGATGATCGACAACACGGTTGCAAAGCCTTGACGCTTGGCCACCAGTTCGGTGAAACGGGGGTTGTTCCGTATGCGTGCATAAACCGCACGCTGAGAAGAAGTACTCGACATGATTTCCCTCCCTAGAGAAAGTCTGTGGATTTGGCGCGATCTGCCTGTTGGTTTTTTGATGTGGCGATCGGTAAAACTGTTTTTATGGTTAACGCTTCCGGCAGGGCGAGGCCGCGCCATTACGACGCCCGGACGGATGATATAACATATAGAAGACTCCATACTATAACGTACGGTGAGTTTTTTGCGGCGCACAATTCCCAACCCGCCACACCACCAGCCAAGACGGAACAGCCCCATGCACGGTGAGATCCTTTTCGCTCAGGACGATGGCATTGCCACCCTGACCCTCTCCAATCCGGACAAGCTCAATGCCGTCGATGCCGGCATGTGGCGCGGCCTCCAGGCACGCATGAGCGCCATCAACGCCAACCCAGACATACGCTGCGTGGTCCTGCGCGGCGCCGGCGACAAGGCCTTCGCGGCGGGAGGCGACATCGAGGAGTTTCTTACCGTACGCGCCACTGTGGATGACGCCCTGCACTATCACGAGGAACTGGTGGCCGCTGCGCTCGACGCGGTGCGCGCCTGTCCGGTACCCACCGTGGCGATGATCCAGGGCGCCTGCGTCGGGGGCGGGCTGGAGATCGCCGGCTGCTGCGATCTGCGCATCGCCGGCGAATCGAGCCGCTTCGGCGCGCCGATCAACAAGCTGGGGTTTTCGATGTATCCGGGGGAAATGGCCGGTCTGCTCGGCCTCGTCGGCCCGGCTGTGCTGCTCGAAATCCTGCTCGAAGGACGCATCCTGTCCGCCCGGGAAGCCCTCGCCAAGGGCCTCCTGACCCGCGTGGTGGACGACGAGGAAGTAGAAAAGGAAGCCCTCGCCACCGCCGCCCGCATCCTCAAGGGCGCCCCCCTGGTGGCGCGCTGGCACAAACAATGGGTGCATCGCCTGATGAACGGCCAGCCCCTCAGTAGTCAGGAAAAGCGCGAGGCTTTCGACTTCCTCGCCACCGAAGACTACAAGGAAGGGCTGGACGCCTTCTTCACCAAACGCACCCCGGTTTTCAAAGGCCGCTGATGCACCATTTCAGGGCATAACAGGGGGACAAAGCGGTCACAATCTTTTAACATATGCCGCCAGCACCCAAAGAGGTGCGATTCGCTTCCCTCCCCACGCGACCTGCCCCAGGCCGCCGCGCCCCACACCGGGCAGCTGGCGGCCTTTTCTCTCTGCAGGTGGCACACGACACGAGGCACGTATGGCATACCTGACCTGGTCCGCCGACCTGGATACCGGCATCGGCGAGATCGACAATCAGCACAAGCAGATCATGGATTTCATCAATCGGCTCGATGACGCCCGACAACACACAGACCGCGCAGCCATCGTCAGCGTGGTAGACGACCTGGTGGAATACTCCCTATCCCATTTCGCATTCGAGGAGTGCCTGCTGGAGGACGCCGGCTACGAATTCGTCCGCGGCCACAAGAAGGTGCACGAACTCTTCGTCCGCCGGGTATCCGGTTTCCAGGAACGCCTGCAGCGCGGGGAGGACATTTCCCACGAACTGCACTCGCTGCTCCACCGCTGGCTGTTCAGTCACATCCGCCACGACGACCACGCCTACGTGGCCACCGTTCGCCCCAAGATGAAGGCGCTGGTGGAAGAAAAGCAGGAAGGCGGCTGGCTTGGTCGTGCCCTCCGCCGCTTCTTCACCTGAAATTCACGCAGCGCCCAGCACTGTGTGCAGCATCTTCAGCGACAGCAGGATCAGCACCGCAGCGAAGATCTTCTTCAGCACCGCCACCGGCAGCTTGTGAGCCAGACGGGCGCCGACCGGGGCGGTGAAGGTGGACACCACACTCACCAGCACCAGCGCCGGCACGTACACGAAGCCGACCGTCCATTCGGGCAGGCCGGCGGTCCCCCAGCCGTTGATCAGGTAGCCCAGCGCTCCGGCCAGCGCAATCGGCAGGCCGATGGCGGCCGAGGTGCCGATGGCGTTCTGCATCTTCACGTTGCACCAGGTCATGAAAGGCACCGACAGCGAGCCACCACCGATCGCCACCAGCGCCGAAATCACCCCGATGCCGGCGCCAACCCCCGCCAGCCCGGCCGGACCAGGCAGCTCGCGGGACGGCTTGGGCTTCACGTTGAGGATCATCTGGATCGACACGTAGGCCATGAAGCAGGCAAAGAAGATGGCCAGCGGCGTGGTCGGCACCCGGGACGCAATGAAGGTGCCGCCGAAGGTGCCCGCCAGCACGCCGGGCGCGACGCCCTTGACGATGTCCCAGCGCACCGCGCCGTGCTTGTGATGGGCGCGCAAACTGGAGATGGAGGTCATCACGATGGCCGCCATCGAGGTGCCCAGCGCCAGATGCACCAGATGCTCGTGCGGAAAACCCTGGGCCGCAAACAGGGTGGCCAGCATCGGCACCATGATGCCGCCACCGCCAACGCCGAGCAGTCCTGCAAAAAAGCCCACAAAGGCCCCCAGGGCCAGATAGGCCACCAGCCATTCGATACTCATCGGATCAATTCACCAGATCGGTCGCGCCGAGCAGTTGCCCAACGATAAAGCGCCACTCGGCCGGTTCCACCGGAGTGATGGAAAGCCGGTTGCCGCGGGCAAGGACGCGCATGTTCTCCAGTTCCGGCTGGCTGCGCAACTCGGGCAAACCCACAAGGCGCGTCTTCCTCACGAACTGCACGTCCACGTGCAGCCAGCGCGGGCTCTCGGGCGTGGCCTTGGCATCGAAGTAGCAGCTCGCCGGATCGAACTGGGTCGCATCCGGGTAAGCCGTGCTGGCCACCCGGGCAATGCCGGCAATACCCGGCTCGGCGCAGCCGGAATGGTAGAACAGCACCCCGTCCCCCACCTGCATGCCGTCACGCATGAAATTTCGCGCCTGATAATTGCGCACGCCGTACCAGGGCACTGTCTGGTTTGGCAAGGCCGCCAGATCGTCGATGGACACATCGGCAGGTTCGGATTTCATCAGCCAGTAGCGCATGGGGATTCCTTTCGTTGCTCCGCCAGAAGCCGTCCGGCGAGGGGGGTGGGGTATTATCCGCCGCGGCGGCCGTGCCCCGGCCAGCCGCCCGCCATTCCGATCTGCAAACCAGGAGCACGTCCATGAGCACGCCCCCCGAACGCCGCAAGAATCTCAGCCTCCGCGAGCTGGTGGACCAGGCCTATGTGCTCATCGAGCCCTTCTTCGATCCGGCCAACGCCTGGAACGGCCAGACCCTCGAACACCTCGCCTACCGCGTCATACGCGAGCAGTTGCCGGCGATTCCCCCACAGGACGTACAGATCGTCGTTTCCGTCGCCACCCGCATCTACCGCAGCAAGCATCGCCCCCAGTAAAGCCCGCGCAGTGAGCCGTTTCTACCCTTTTCTCTTCGTACTGCTGTGGAGCACCGGCTTCATCGGTGCCAAGTTCGGCCTGCCCTACGCCGAGCCGCTGACCTTTTTGTGCAGCCGCTACGTGCTGGTGATCGGCCTGATGGGCCTCGTCGCCCTGGTCACCCGCGCACCGTGGCCGCGGGAGCCGCGCCAGTGGCTGCACATTGGCGTCACCGGGCTGCTGGTGCACGCGGTTTACCTGGGTGGGGTGTTCACCGCCATTCGCCACGGCTTGCCGGCCGGCATCACGGCGCTGGTGGTCGGTTTGCAGCCGCTGCTTACCGCGCTGGGCGCCGGTGCCATCCTGGGCGAGCGGGTCTTGCCGCGCCAGTGGGCCGGACTGGTGCTGGGTTTTGGCGGCGTCGGGCTGGTGGTGGCCCACAAGGTGGCCGCGGCGGCAAGCACGCCGGAACTCACGGCCATGCTCACCCCGGCCATCGTGGCCCTGCTCGGCATCACCCTCGGCACCCTGTACCAGAAACGCTTCTGCCCGGCCTTCGATCTGCGCACCGGCTCGGTGATCCAGTTCCTGCCCACCCTCGCCCTCAGCGCCCTCGTCGCCGCGCAAACCGAAACGATGGTCATCGAATGGACCGGCCAGTTCGTCTTTGCCCTGCTGTGGCTGGTGCTGGTGCTGTCGGTCGGGGCGATCAGCCTGCTCAACCTGCTGATCCGTGGCGGCAGCGCGGTGAATGTGGCGAGCCTGTTCTACCTCACCCCGCCCACCACCGCCCTCATCGCCTGGGCGGCCTTCGGCGAAACCCTCACCGGCCTGGCGCTGGTCGGCATGGGCATCACCGTGTTCGGCGTATGGCTGGCCCGCAAGTGAGCTGCCCATGAAACTCAACGCCGCCTCCAGCACCGTCGCCACGCGCATCCTCGGCATCGACCCAGGCCTGCGCAATACCGGTTTCGGCCTCATCGACACTCTCGGCAGCCAGTTGCGCTACGTGGCCAGCGGCTGCATCAAGACCGGCGAGGGCAGCCTGCCGCAACGCCTCAAAATCATCCTCGACGGGGTGCGCGAAGTCATCGCCACCTACAAGCCCGACCAGGTGGCGGTGGAAATCGTCTTCGTGAACGTCAACCCGCAATCCACCCTGCTTCTCGGCCAGGCCCGCGGAGCAGCGATCTGCGGCGCCGTCTCGCACGACCTGCCGGTGGCCGAATACACCGCGCTGCAGGTCAAGCAGGCCGTGGTCGGCCACGGCAAGGCCGCCAAGGAGCAGGTCAGCCACATGGTCCAGCGCCTCCTGCTGCTCGAAGGCAGCCCCTCGTCGGACGCCGCCGACGCCCTCGCCTGCGCCATCTGTCATGCCCACGGCAGCACCGGGCTGGCCGCCATGGCCGGCATTGGCACGCGCAAGCGCGGCGGACGCCTGAGCCTGTAGGCGCATCCTGGCAAATCATCCGGGTGAAACGACCTCCTTCATAGCAGGAAACTCTCCTCAAGACGCAAAACGCATTGCGTTTTTAATCGCCTCTCCCACGACCGGCGCCTAAGCTTAAATTGCTTTCGGCATAGGCGGGATTCATCCCCCGTGACCGAAACGCAGGGGGAGCTTGATGATTGACGTTTCGCTCAAGTTTTTGGCGGACGAGGCCAACGCCTATCTGCAACGACGCCTCGACTCGGACTTTGGCAAAATCGAGCTGGGGCCGCTGGTGGATGACAAGGGCAGCTGGGTGGCCACTCAAAATACACTGCGCCTGACCCTCTTCCAGATCGAGGAAGAGCGCCACGCCCGCACCCAGATCCCCCAGCAAGTCCTGGTGAACGGCCACAACGTGGCGCTCCCGCCGCCCTTGGCGATCAACCTCGTCATCCTCTTCTCGGCCAGCTTCACCACCTACACCGAAGGCCTGCGCCTGCTTTCCCTGCTGCTCACCTTCTTCCAGTCGCACCCGCTGTTCACCCCCGCCGAGCACCCCGGCATGCCGGCCGGCGTCGACCGCCTGGCACTGGAACTGATCAATTACGGCCCCGAGCAGGCCAACCAGATGTGGGCCTGCCTGGGCGCCAAGCACCTGCCGTCGGTGGTGTATCGGGTGCGCATGCTCTTCCTGCAGGATCAGGAGCCCTCCGGCACCGGTGCACCGGTGCGCGAAATCCACACCCGGACAGGCCAGCGATGATCAGTGCCTACCGCACCCTGTGGACCGTTGCCGTGCGCCACGACTTCCGCGGTGGTGCCTGCGACGATCTGGCCTTCATCGTGCCGGCGGCGACCCGCGACGCGCTGGCCGGCATGCGTGCGCTGGTCCGCGAGCGGGACGGCGTGCTGCACGTGCTGATCGGTGTCGACAGCGATGGCGAGCCCCTCGGCGAATGCACCGGTCGCCGCCTGCTCTTCGGCCTCGCCCCGCGGGACGGCTGCTTCACCCAATACACCGCGCCCTTCGCCCTCGCCGCCGGCGAAACGCCGCTATTCGCCAACGCCGCCAGCCCCGACGCCCTCGACGCGGCCCCGCGCGGCGTCGAACTGTGCGGCCCGCAACCGCAGATCACACCGCGCCTCGCCGCCCGCCCCCTCGATCTGCACATCGCCACCCCGGCAGGCACGCCGCTGACCAGCGCCCAACTCCGGGCCACCGACGCTTCATGGACCTTTCGCGGCGCCAGCGAGCCCGGCGAAATTGTCGTCAGCGAAGCGGCCGCCGGTGGGCTCAACGCCCCCCGTCACCTCCTCATCGAACCGACCCTCGCCGCCACACCGGTGTGGGGCCTGCTCAGCCTCACCGCCAGCGCCGACCACGTCGCCACGGGCTGCGCCTTCACCCTCCACTTCAGCGCCCGCAGCGACCGGTTGCGCTACTACGTGGTCGTCAAACCGGCCAGCGATGCGGATTTCGACAGCATCCAGGTGCTCGACAAGGGCGCCGCCAGCGACGCCCGCACGCCCGTCGCCTTCACCCGCCAGTTGCCGCCCTTTGCCGCCGACCGCCTGGCCCCAGCCCTGCTCGACGCCGGCGGCACCCGAAAAATCGTGCTCTTCGAAGCCACCACCCCCATCGCCCGGCGCGCCCGGGGGCCGCACGGGTTCGAACTGCACCGCAACGGCGAGGTGCTCATCGGCAACCTGCCGCAACCCGGCGCCGAACGCAGTGACGCCCAGTTCATCGTCCACCTGAGTAAGCCTTAGAGGAGCGAATCGACCATGCCCACTTACCGCACGCCCGACGTGTATGTCGAAGAAATTTCGGTGTTTCCGCCTTCGGTCGCGGAAGTGGAAACCGCCGTACCGGCCTTCGTCGGCTACACCGCCAAAGCCAGCCGCATCATCGACGGCGACCTGAAAAACGTCCCGACGCGCATCACCTCGCTGCTCGAATTCGAGAACCTCTTCGGCGGCGCCCCGGCGCTGCAGCTCGACAGCGTGGCCCTCGACGCCGGTAACCGCTTCCAGAGCGCCGCGCTGGCCGCCACCAACACCAAGTACCTCTACGACAGCCTGCGCCTGTTCTTCGACAACGGCGGCGGCAAGGCCTGGATCACCTCGGTCGGCAAGCACGGCGACAGCACCGACAAGGACCAGTTGATCGCCGGCCTGAAGCGCGTCGCCACCGTCGATGAACCCACCATCCTGCTCTTTCCCGACGCCGCCGGCCTGACCGCTGACGAACTCGCCGCCGTGCAGATGGCCGCCCTCAACCAGTGCGGCAAGCTCGGCGACCGGGTGGCCGTGCTCGACACCCGGCTGGCCACCGACAAGACCGCCCACACCACCGTAGTCGGCGAAATGCGCGACCGGGTCGGCATCAACAGCCTCAAGTACGGCGCCGCCTACGCCCCGTGGCTCAAGCTCAACTATCCCAAGAACGTCGGTTACGCCGACCTCAAGGGCAAGCTGAGGAAGGGCGGCGTCGCCGTCACCCTGGCCTCCCTCACCGGCGACGCGGCGATCATTACCCTCATCCAGCGCCTCGACCAGGCCCAGGCCGACATTGCCGGCCTGCCGGCCCGCCGGGCCACCGTCAGCGGCGCCGCCGGCACCCCGGTTTCCGACGCCTACGGCACCGCCGTGCTGGCCTACCAGGGCAGCCCCGACGCGGCCCACCTGCAGACCCTGTTCGCCTTCGTCTACGAGATCGCCCCACTGGTGGATGGCATGGCCGCCGGCGCCGGCGCCTTCACCCACCCCAGCCTGCGGGCCGACGTGGGGCGGGCCGTCACCAACACCTTCCTGCCCGCCCTGTCCGGGCTGATCGCCGTCGAACGCGAACTCGACGGCAAGCTGGATGCCGCCTACGCGCTGCAATACCCGGCCGTCGGCGTCCTTGCGCTGGCCGACTGGGACACCCTGTTCACCGACGACGCCCCCACCGCCTCGACCACCGCCATCAGCGGCGCCGACGACGCGGCCCGCCTCGGCGCCGCGCTGGCGGCCATCCAACGCGCTTTCGGCAGCCTGTCCTCGGCCCTCGCCAACATCGACGCCGCCGCGCTGGCCTACCAGAGCAACGCCGAAGCCAACCTGCTGGAAAGCTTCGGCACCTACCGCGACATCGTGCGCGGCGTGAACAGCACCCTCACCGCCTGCCCGCCGTCCGGCGCCATCGCCGGCATCTACGCACTGGTCGACGGCCAGCGCGGCGTCTGGAAATCCCCCGCCAACGTCAGCCTGACCGGCGTCATCGGCCCCACCTACGCGCTGGACAGCGACGACACCGACAACCTCAACGTGGACGCCACTGCCGGCAAGTCGGTCAATGCGATCCGCGCCTTCGTCGGCAAGGGCACCCTCGTGTGGGGCGCCCGCACCCTGGCCGGCAACGACAACGAATGGCGCTACATCTCGGTGCGGCGCTTCTTCAACATGGTCGAAGAATCGGTCAAGAAATCCACCTACTGGGCGGTCTTCGAGCCCAACGACGCCAACACCTGGGTCAAGGTGCGCGGGATGATCGAAAGCTACCTGACCCAAAAGTGGCGCGAAGGCGCGCTGGCCGGCTCGACCACCAAGGACGCCTTCTTCGTGCGCTGCGGGCTGGGCACCACCATGAGCAGCCAGGACATTCTGGAAGGCCGCATGTATGTGGAAATCGGCATGGCAGTGGTTCGCCCGGCCGAATTCATCATCCTCAAGTTCTATCACAAGCTGCAGACATCCTGACCCGTCGCCGGGCCGTGCCGCTACGCCCGTAGCCCCGGCCCGCCCGCTTCCAGACACCGAAAGGAATCGACATGCCTGCCCAGTATCCCCTGCCCGTCTTCCACTTCACCGTCCAGTGGGGCGGCTCCCGCATCGGCTTTTCCGAGGTCACCGGCCTGACTCAGGAAAACCAGGCCATCGAGTACCGCGACGGCTCCTTCCCCGAGTATTCATCGATCAAGATGCCGGGGCTGCGCAAGTTCAGCAACGTCACCCTCAAGCGCGGCATCGTCAAGTCGGACAACGACTTCTTCAAGTGGCTCGCCACCATCAAGCTCAACACCGTCGAGCGCCGCGACCTGACCATCAGCCTGCTCAACGAAAGCCACGAGCCGGTGATGGTATGGAAGATCCACAACGCCTTCCCGGTCAAGGTCGAGGGGCCGCAGCTCAAGGCCAGCGGCAACGAGGTGGCCATCGAGTCCATCGAACTGGCCCACGAAGGGCTCGAGTTGCAGAACGAGTGAGCCGCTGAGGCCCGGTCATGTACACCCCGCCCGTCGGATTTCACTTCAAGGTGGAAGTCCTCGGCCTCGCGCGCGCGCTCGATGACGACGTCCGCTTTACCGACGTGGGCGGGCTGTCCTTCGAGCTGGCCGCCGAGGAAGTGCCGGAAGGCGGCGAGAACCGCTTCATCCAGCGCTACCCCCAGCGGGCCAAGTACCCCGATCTGGTGCTCAAGCGCGGCCTGCTGAAAAGCTCGGCGATCTGGGACTGGACCCGCGACTGCATCGAGAACCTCGACATCCACCCCAAGAACGTGGACGTGAAGCTGCTCAACGAAAAGCACGAACCGCTGATGACCTGGCACCTGATCGGCGCCTACCCGGTGAAGTGGGCGGTGAGCGACCTGAGTGCCAGCAGCAACGCCTACGTGGTCGAGACCCTGCAGCTGGCTTACCAGTACTTCACCGTGGACAAGTCGTAACCCGGAGCCCCGCATGCCCATCATCGTCGATGAAGTCGTCATCTCGGTCGAAGTCGGCAACGCCGCGGCCGGTGGTGCGGCCAGCGCGCCGGCACCGGAAGCCGACAAGCAGGCCCTGATCGCCGAGTGCGTCGCCCAGGTGCTCGAAATCCTGCGCCAGGAGCGTGAGCCATGAGCGAACGTGGCGAACTCGAACGCCTCAAGATCCAGGCCTTCAAGGCCCCGGACTACAGCGGCGCGCCCATCGACACCTTCGAGGCCTACGTCAATCCGGCCGAGATCACCCTCGCCTGGGAGATGGAGTACGACAGCGGCCAGGGCGCCGGCAGCACCGGCAGCCGCATGGACTTCAAGAAGGTCAAGCCGGGCGATCTGACCCTGGTCTTCTTCCTCGACGGCACCGGCGCCAACGGCCGGCCCCTCGACGTGCAGCAGAAGGTCGAATCCTTCCAGACCGTCACCGGCTACAACGGTGACATCCACCGCCCCAACTACCTCAAGGTGATGTGGGGGCGCATCCAGGTGAAGCGCTGCGTGCTCAAGAGCGCATCCATCGTCTACAAGCTCTTCAAGCCCAGCGGCGTGCCCCTGCGGGCGGTCATCACCGCCGTGTTCACCGACACCTCCGACGACCAGACCCGGGTGGCGCTGGCCCAGGATTCGTCCCCCGACCTCACCCACGTGCGCATCGTGCATGCCGGCGAAACCCTCGCCGCCCTGTGCACGGCGATCTACGGCGACCCCCACTACGCGCCCAAGGTGGCCCGGGCCAACGGCCTCGACGGCTTCCGGCACCTGCCGCCGGGCACACGCGTCGTGTTCCCGCCGCTGGAGAAATGAAATCAACGCCCCGCGCACGCTCCCCATCGATGCCGAACAACGGGAGTTCACCGTGAAGGTGAACGGCAGCCCCGTGCCGCGCACCCACCAGCTCATGTCGGTCAGCGTGCTCAGCACCGCCAACCACATCGCCACCGCGCGGCTGGCCTGGCGCGACGGCGACGCCGCCAGCAGTAACTTCCTGCTCAGCAACGATGCGCTCTTCGTGCCCGGCGCCGAGGTCGAGATCCTTGCCGGCGCAGCCAGCCCGGACCTGCTTTTCAAGGGCCTGGTGGTGCGCCAGCGCCTCAAGGTGCGCGAAGGCGCCCCGCCGCAACTGCTCATCGAATGCCGCCACGCGGCTACCAAAATGAGCCTCAAGCGCCACGGCGCCACCTATTTCGACAAGACCGACAGCGACGTGATGAGCCAGCTGTGTTCCGACGCCGGCCTCAATGCCACCATCGCCAGCACCAGTTTCAGCCACAAGCACCTGGTCCAGTACGACTGCACAGACTGGGACTTTCTCGTCACCCGCGCCCAGGCCAACGGCCAGCTCGTCTTCACCCGTGGCGCCGACATCGAAACCCGCCTGCCGGATGCCTCGGCGTCGCCGGTCGCCACGCTGCAGTTCGGCGCCACGCTGCTCGAATTCGACGCCGAGATCGACGCCCGTGAGCAGACCCAGGCCGTCAAGACCCTCACCTGGAGCGCCGCCGACCAGGCCGTGCATACCCTCGACGCCAGCCCGCCCGCCTTCAGCGGCCCGGGCAACCTCACGCCGGACGATCTCGCCTCGGCCATGGGCGTCGATGCCCTCGAGCTGCGCCACGTGATGATCCCCGACGGCGAAGCCACCGCCACCGCCGATGCCCGCTTCGCCCGCGCCCGCCTCGACAAGGTGAGTGGGCGGGCCATGTGCGTCGGCCTCGGCCAGGTACTGCCCGGTGACGTGATCGAGCTGGCCGGCGTCGGCGAGCGTTTCAACGGCAAGGTGCTGCTCACCGCCGTGCGCCACGAGATGGACCCCAGCCAGGGCTGGCGCACCCACCTGCAGTTTGGCGGTGTGCCCGAAGACCCGGCCCGCCGCGAACGCCTCGAAGCTCGCCGCACCACCAGCCTGCTGGCCCCCGCCCACGGCCTGCAGATCGGCGTGGTCACCGACAACGAGGACCCGGACAACGAATTCCGTGTGCGCGTGCGCCTGCCGCTGGTAGACCCGGCCGGCGACGGCGTGTGGGCACGGGTCGCCAGCGCCGACGCCGGCAACAACCGGGGCGTAATGATCCGCCCCGAGATCAGCGACGAAGTGGTGGTCGGCTTCTTCGACGACGACCCGCGGGCCCCGGTCATTCTCGGCATGCTCCACAGCAGCGCCCACCCGGCTACGCTGACGCCCAGCAACGACAACCACGAGAAGGTCTTCGTCAGCCGCAGCGGCATCAAGCTGCACATCGACGACGACAAGGTGATCCTGACCATCACCACCCCGGCCGAGCAGCAACTGGTCTTCGACGACGACCAGGGCTCGGTGCTGCTCAAAGACAAGAACGGCAACAGCATCAAGCTCGACAGCGCCGGCATCACCATCGAAAGCGGCGCCGCCCTCCACATCAAGACCAGCACCGAAACCAAGCTCGACATCGGCAGCAGCGGCGAGATCAAGACCAGCGCCGGGCTCGACATCAAGGCCGGCGCGGCGCTCAAACTCGAAGGCAGCGCCGGCGCCGAACTCAGCACCCCGGCCATCGCCAAGGTGAAGGGTTCACTGGTGCAGATCAACTGAGCGAAGGATGACAGCATGCCCAGCGCAGCCCGCGTTTCCGATCTGAGCGTCCATGGCGGCACCATCGTCGGCCCTGGCGTGCCCACCGTTCTCATCGGCGGCATGCCCGCCGCCGTGCTCGGCGACATGCATTCCTGCGTGATCCCGCCGCCTCATCCGCCGGTCACGCCCTTCATCATGGGCAGCGCCACTGTACTGATCGGCGGCGTGCCGGCCCTGCGCGTCGGCGACAGCTGCGCCTGCGGCGCCAGCCCGGCCGTCGGCGAGCCCACCGTACTGATCGGATGATGCAGCCATGAGCGACGCCCCCTCCTTCCTCGGCCGCGGCTGGTCCTTTCCGCCCAGCTTTGCCAGCGGCGGCGTGCGCATGACCGAAGACGAAGCCGACATCCAGGCCAGCCTGCGCATCCTCTTCGGCACCGCGCCGGGTGAGCGCTTTCTGCAGCCCAAGTACGGGCTCGACATGCACGAGCTGATGTTCGAACCCGTCAGCACCACCCTGCGCAGCGTGCTCAAAGACCGCATCCTCACCACCGTGCTGGTGTACGAGCCGCGCATCCGCCTGCAGGCCCTCGACATCGACGACAGCCGCCTCAATGAAGGCGTGCTGACGATCCGCCTCGACTACCTGGTGCGCAGCACCAACTCGCGCTTCAACCTGGTCTTTCCCTTCTACCAGGGCGAAGCCACCGAGGCCGCCCGCGCCGCCCACCGGGGATAAACCATGGCCCGGCAAGACATCCTCGCCGCCCTCATCGCCGCCGCCGGCACCCGCCAGGCCGACCGCCGCAATCCGCACCTCGACC
>NZ_SDKK01000032.1:0-6198 GCF_008107625.1 Zoogloea oleivorans | reverse complement strand
CCGGCCAGCTCAACAACTACGGCACCGACCCGGCCCAGCCCTCCGGCACCTGGCGCGATGCCTTCCCGCAGCCCGCCGCGGGGGAAAGCGATGCCGCCTACCGGGCCCGCCTCGCCGCGCTGGTGGACAGCGACACGGGCGATCTGCCGCCTCACCTGGCGCTGCTGATCGCCAGCCTGAAAGTCGCCCGCCATCCCCGCGCCCTGCTCAACGACTTCACCCGCCGGCACCTCGATTTCCAGATGCAGACGGTGCTCGGCTTCACCCCGCAGCCAGCCCGGCCCGACCACGCCCATCTGCTGGTGCAGCTCAAAAAGGGTGCCACAGCGCTGGAAATCGGCACGGATCTGCGCCTGTCCGCCGGCAAGGACGCCAGCCAGCGCGAACTGCTGTACCGCCCGGTGCGCCCGGCAGTCATCAACCAGGCCCGCGTCGTCAGCCTGTGCGCCACCCGGCGGGCGCCCGACGGCCACCTCTACTTCGCCCCCATCGCCGATTCCGCCAACGGCCTCGGTGAAAAACTCCCCGCCGAGCAGCCCGCCTGGCACCCCTTCGGCCTGCGCCGCCCGGGCCAGACGGCCCTGCCCGACGCACCGGTGGGCTTCGCCATGGCCGCCGCAGTGCTGCGCCTGGCCAGCGGCCTGCGCAAGATCAGCCTGGGCCTCGGCCTCGACGGGATCGACCCGGAAATGCACAGCGCCGCCACCCTCGCCGGCGCCTTCGAAATCCACCTGTCCGGCGCCAAGGGCTGGATCGGCCCCTTCACCATCGCCAGCGCCGACTCGTCGGTGACTGCCAACAGCTGGACCTTCAGCGTCCTCGTCCCGGCCGACCAGCCGGCCATCGTCGACGCCAGCCCGGCACTCCTCCAGCAGGACTTTCCGGCCGGCCTGCCGATCATCCGCCTGCAGTTGCGCGAAGGCGCCGGCCAGTGGTTCACGCCCCTGTCCGGGCTGCGGGTCAGCCAGGCAAAAATCAGCGTGGAAGCCAGTGGCATCGGCAACCTGACACTCGAAGGCGATTTCGGCACCCTCGACCCGAAGAAGGCCTTCCTGCCCTTCGGTCCGCAGCCAGCGCCCGGCGCACGCCTCTACGTGGGCAGCCCCGAAGCCCTCGGCAAGCGCCTCACGCGCCTGTCCCTGCAACTGGCCTGGCAAGGCGCACCCAACACCCAGACGGCCCTCACCGACCTGTATGCGCATTATTCCGGCCAGGGCGGGCTGGCCTACGGCGTCAGCGCCCAGGCCGAATGGTCCGACGCCGGCGGCAGCAATCCCGTCGGGCCGGTGGCCCTGCTGCCCGCCCCCGGCGGACGCGTCGACCTGAACCTGATCGGCAACACCGGCAAGCGGGGCTACCGCGAACACACCGCCTATGGCGCCCTGGCCCGCTCGGGCAGCGCCTACGCCCGCAAGCAGGCCCTCTACCTCAAGCGCCGGCGCGGCCTGGCTTCCGATGCACCGTCCTCGCCGCGGGCCGGCTTCATCACCCTGACCCTCACCACCGACCTGCTCCACGGGGCCTGGCGCAGCGAGGCCATCGCCGGCCTGCTCGCCAAGCCGCCCACGCCCCTGAAGGAACCGTGGACACCCAAGGTCAGCGCAATCAGCCTCGCCTACACCGCCGAAGCCGGCCCGACGCGCCTCGACGAAGACAGCCCGGCCAGCTTCACCGGCGCCGAGATCGAGTTCTTTCACGTGGATGCTTTCGGCGTATCCCGCGAACACCTGTGGCTCAGCGGCAAGCGCCCGTGGATGCCCCAGGGCAGCGTGCCGCTGATGCCGCCGCATCGCGAAGCCGGCGAACTCTTCATCGGCCTCGCCGGCCTCGCCGCCGGCGACCCGCTGAGCCTGCTCTTCCAGGTCGCCGACGGCAGCGCCGACCCGCAGGCCGAAGCGCAAACCGTCAGCTGGTCGGTGCTCGCCGACAACGCCTGGCGCGCCCTCGTACCGGGCAGCGAACTCACCCTCGACAGCACCCGCAGCCTGCGCAACAGCGGCATTGTCAGCGTAGTCCTGCCCGACGAGACCACCACCGACAACACCCGCCTGCCCGCCGGCCTGGTGTGGTTGCGGGCGGCAGTGCCAGCTGCACCAGAAGCCGTCTGCCAGTTGCTCGGCGTACATCCCAACGCCGTCGAAGTGGCTTTCGAGGACCACGCCAACGCCGCCAGCCACCTGGCCAGCGCCCTGCCCGCCGGCAGCATCACGCGCTGCCTGGCGCCGCCGGCCAGCGTCAAAGCGATCAGCCAGCCCTACGCCTCCTTTGGCGGCGCGCTGCAGGAAGACGCCAGCGCCCTCGCCCGCCGGGCCGCCGAACGCCTGCGCCACCGGGGCCGCGCCATCACCCGCCGGGACTTCGAGCATCTGGTGCTGCAGGCCTTTCCGGCCGTAGACCGGGTCAAGTGCATTCCCCACGCCAGCGCGACGTCCTGGCTCGCTCCCGGCCACACCATGCTGGTGGTGGTCCCCGACCTGCGCCAGCGCAACGCCGTCGACCCGCTGCAACCGCGGGTGGACCTCGACACCCTCGAGCAGATCAAGGCCTTCATCCTGGCCCGCACCCCGATGGGCCTCGACGCCAGCACGCTGAACGTGCGCAACCCCGCCTACCGGGCCGTGCAGGTGGACTTCAAGGTCGTCATGCGCCAAGGCTTCGCCTTCAGCTACTACCGCCAGAACATCAATCAGGCGCTGCTGCAGGCCCTCTCTCCGTGGGCCTTCGACGCCACCCGGCCCCTCGACTTCGGCGGTCGGGTGCTGCGCTCGGCCCTGGTCGATTTCGTCGAAAGCCTGCCCTGGGTGGATTACGTCACCGACTTCCGCCTGAGCCTCGCCGCCACGCCCGCCGACGACCGCCCCGAACTGGCCCCCGACGCCCCCGACGCGATCCTCGTTTCCGCGCCGCAACACCTCATTGCCGAGCTGACCTGATGGCCGCCAACCCGCTCACCGCCGCCACCCTCCCGCGCGCCCCCGAGCCCGCCGGACGCAACGCCGAGGCCCTCTATCGCGAAGGCCTGGAACATCTGCGTCGCCTCGCCGGCCACACCTGGACCGACCACAACATCCACGACCCCGGCATCACCACGCTCGAACTGGTCACCTGGGCGCTGGCCGAACTCGGCTACCGGGCCGATCTGCCGCTGGCCGACCTGCTCACCCCGCCGCAAGGCGCGCCCCTCACGCTCGCCGACCAGTTCCACCGGGCCCGCCAGGTGCTGCCCGTGCGGCCGCTCACCACCCTCGACTGGCGCAAGCTGCTGATCGATCTGCCCGGCGTCAAGAACGCCTGGATCACCCCCACCGAAGCCCCGCCGCTGTACGCCGACCAACTGCGCCGCACCCTGCTGCGCAGTCCGCCCGCCCACCCGCACTACCGGGAAGTGCGCCTCCACGGCCTGTACGGCGTGACCATCGACTTCATGGACGCCCTGAACACCCAGGCCGAGCAGGCGCCGGTACTGCGTGCCGTGCGCGCCACCCTCGAAAACCACCGCAACCTGTGCGAAGACTTCGTCAGCATCGCGCCGGTGCCCACCCAGCGTTTTGCCCTGTGCGCCGAACTCGACCTGGATGCCAGCGCCGACGTCACCGAAGTCGCAGCCCGCCTGCTCTTCGCCGCCGCCGACACCATCGCCCCCACCGTGCCCGCTTACAGCCTCGCCCAGATGCTGGCCCGCCCGCTGCCCGACGGCCGGCCGCGCAGCATCGACGACATCTTCGACGGCCCGCCGCTGGTGCACGGCTTCATCGACGAAGCCGACCTGGCCGCCTCCGAACTGCCTGACGAACTGCGCCTGTCCGACCTGATCGGCGTGCTGATGGACGTGCCCGGCGTGCATGCCATCACCGACCTGGTCCTCAACCCGCTCGACGACGCCGGCTTCGCGGTATCGGTGCCGAACCGCTGGCGCATCCCGGTCAAGGCCGGCCACCTGCCGCGCCTGGCCATCACCAGCGACGGCGAAACCCCGGCCGGCCGGCTGGTCTTTCGCAAGCGCGGCCTGCCGGTAGCCGGCTGGAACATCGCCCAGATGCCGCCGGCGGTGCGCGCCCGCCTCGAAGCCCTGCAGGAAGAAGCCCGCCGCACCGTCGAAACACCCCGCGAAGAAGACCTGCCGGTGCCCGACGGACGCTGGCGCGATCTCGCCGCCTACCGCTCGGTGCAACTCGACTTCCCGCCCCTCTACGGCCTCGGCGCAGCCGGCCTGGCCGGCAACCCGGACGCCCTGCGCCAGGCCCAAGTCCTGCAGTTGAAGGCTTACCTGACCCTCTTCGACCAGCAGATCGCCAACGATCTGGCCCAACTCGCCCAGGCCCGCAGCCTGCTGTCGATTCATCCGGACGAACTCGCCGCCATCGCCGAACGCTTCAACGGCCTACCCGAGCATGCCCACACCCTGGCCAGCCAGCGGGTCGACTCCATCGTCGGCCACGACAAAATCTACGCCGCCGGACTCACCGACACCGGGCTGGCCGGCCTCGCCGAGAGCCCGCTTGAAGCCATCGCCCGCCAGCACGGCCTGCTCGACCACCTGCTGGCCCGGCTGGACGAAGACTTCTCCGAATACGCCGCGGTGATGGCCTCCGCCTTCGGCCACAGCGACGGCGAAGTGATCGCCCACAAATGTGCCTTCCTCGCCGAGGCCGCCGAACTCGGTGCCAACCGGGCCGGCGCCTACCGGCAATACGACAGCGAAGAGCAGTGGAACACCGACAACGTCAGCGGCCTCGAAAAGCGCCTGGCCCGCCTGCTCGGCATCGCCGACTTCAGCCGGCGCAACCTGGGCGCCGTGTCCTACGACACCTACGCCGAAATCGACATCACCCCCGGCGACGAATTCCGCTTTCGCGTGCTGCGCGCCGACGACAACAAGATCCTGCTGTCCTCCACCGTCAACTTCACCAGCCGCGAAGACGCCCGCGCCCGCATGATCGAGGCCATCGCCCGCGGCCAGCAGGTAGACGAGCAGCATTACCGGGTCATCGAAGGGCGCGACGGGCACTTCTACTTCCGCATCATCGACGACGCCGGCCACATCCTGGCCCGCCGGGTCGAAGGCTTCGCCACCGAAGAAGCCGCCCGCGACGCCATCGCCAACCTGGCCGCCTACCTGCGCGACCACTACAGCGGCGAAGGACTTTACGTGTTCGAGAACCTGCTGCTGCGCCCGGAAACCGCCGACGACCCGCTGCTGCCCATCTGCATCGACTCCGACTGCAGCGACTGCGCCGACGCCGACCCCTACTCGTGGCGCCTGCAGATCGTCCTGCCGGCCTACGCCGGGCGCTTCCAGCAGATGGACTTCCGGCACTTCGTCGAACACACCCTCCGCAGCGAAGTGCCGGCCCACCTGCTGCCCAAGATCTGCTGGGTAAACGCCGACGACATGGCCCGCTTCGAGCGCGCCTACCGGGACTGGCTGAACCTCCACGCCAGCCTTACCCGCCCCAGCCCGGCCGACCGGCAGGCCCGGCTGCAAGCCCTTGTGGACGCCCTCACCACCATGAAGAACCAGTACCCCCAGCGCACCCTGTTCGACTGCTTCGCCGAATCGCCCAAGCCGCCCTTCGTACTGGGCAGCACCGCCCTCGGCAGCGCCCCCGATCATTTCGACAACCAGGAGACGGACCATGGCTGATCCGATCAAGGTCCTTCAAAGTCTCGGCGCGCCCCTCGCCAGCCAGTACGCGGTTTTCGAGCGCGACCAGGTCCTCACCCACACCCAGCTCAACGAGGTGGCCACCTGGCTCGACCAGCAGGACCGCCTGTCGCGGGTCAGCCTCGTCGGCATCGGCATCCTCGCCGGCCTGCACCTGGCCACCGACGGCACCTCGCTGAGCGTCGCCCCAGGCATCGGCATCACCAGCGACGGCGACCTGATCCGCCTCGCAGCGCCCCTCGTGCTGGCCGGCTGGCGCAGCTACGACGCCACCGCCCCCCGTTACGAACCCTTCTACGACGCCACCGGCCAGACCCTGCTGGTGACCGGCGAACTGGTCGCCGCCAGCGATCCCCTCGGCACCCCGCTGGCCGGCCTGCCCGGCGTGCTCGACAAGCAGGCCGTAGCGCTGCTGCTGGAAAGCACCGACAGCGACCCGGACCTGTGCACCGGCGCCGACTGCGACAACCTCGGCCGTGAACGCCAGCACCGTCTGCGCGTGCTGCTGCTCGGCCGCGACGACGCCGCCCGCC
>NZ_SDKK01000050.1 GCF_008107625.1 Zoogloea oleivorans | reverse complement strand
GCAACCCGGGGCCAATACGCTGGAGCTGACCGATCGGCTTGACCGCACCCTGGCGGACATCCAGGCAGGCCTGCCGGCAGGCATGAAAATCGAGCGCCACATCTTCCGCCAGGCGGATTTCATCGGCACCTCGATCGACAACCTCCTCGTCGCCCTGCGCGACGGGGCCATCCTGGTCGTTGCCATCGTCTTCGCCTTCCTGCTGTCGGCCCGTGCCACGCTGATCACCCTTGTCGCGATTCCCCTGTCACTGGTCGCTGCCATCCTGTCGATGAAGGCACTCGGGGCCACCATCAACACCATGACCCTGGGCGGCATGGCGATTGCCCTCGGTGCCTTGGTGGACGACGCCATCATCGTGGTGGAGAACATCGTCCGGCGTCTGCGGGAGAACCTGGCCCAGCCCGAAAGCGAACAGCACACCGTTCTGCTGGTGGTTTTCGATGCTACCCGGGAGATCCAGGGCTCCATTGTGTTTGCGACCTTGATCATCATGCTGGTGTTCATGCCGCTCTTCTTCCTCTCCGGTGTGGAAGGCCGGCTGATGGTGCCACTGGGCTTTGCTTACGTCGTCTCCCTTGCCGCTTCGCTGCTGGTGGCGATCACCGTTACGCCGGTACTGGCGGCGCTTGTCCTGCCACGCTCGAAGATCGTCCGCCAGAACGTGGAGCCGCGCTTCCTGCATGCAATAAAAGGCGGCTACCGGCGTGTGCTGGACGCAACGCTGACCCGCTGGAAGGGGGTGACGCTGGTCAGCGTGCTTGCCTTGGTGGCATCCCTGGTCGCGTTGAGCTTCGCAGGCCGGGCCTTTCTGCCGGATTTCAACGAAGGGACGCTGACGGTCAGTACCGCCACGCTGCCGGGCACCGCGCTGGAGGAGTCCGATCGCCTGGGCCAACAGGTCGAGCAGATCCTGCTGTCCCATCCCGAAGTGGTCGCCACCGCCCGTCGAACCGGTCGGGCCGAGGGCGATCCGCACGCGATGGACGTGTCTGCGTCGGAAATGGAAGTGACCTTGAAGATGCGGGAGCGCAGCAAGGAAGCCTTTCTGGCGGCGCTGCGGGCCGACCTCGCCAGCATTCCGGGTACCCAGATCGTGATCGGCCAGCCGATCTCCCACCGTATCGACCACATGCTTTCGGGCAACCGCTCGAACATCGCGGTGAAGATATTCGGCCCCGAGCTGCCCGAGCTGCGTCGCCTGACCGGCGAAATCAAGGCTCTGGTGCAGACCGTGGACGGTGCGGTCGATATTTCGGACGAGCAGCAGGGCGATATTCCCTTCCTCACCCTGCGCTTTCGGCGGGATGCCCTGGCCCGTCATGGCCTGTCCATCCGGCAGGTGGCGGAAACCGTCGAGATGGCCTTTTCCGGGATGGCGGTGAGCCGTGTCCAGCAAGGCCAGGCCAGCTACGATCTGGCGGTGCGCTTCGATCCTTCGGCGAAGGCCAATCTCGATGCGATCAGGTCAACGCTGGTCACCACGGCCAGCGGAGCGCGCATCCCGCTTTCGGCCCTGGCCGATATTCGCAATGACCGGGCGCCGTACTACATCACGCGTGAAAACGTGCAGCGCAAGATGGTCGTGATGGCCAATGTGGCCGGGCGGGATCTGGCGAGCGTGGTGGACGACATCCGGCGCAATGTCGCGGCCCAGGTCAAGCTGCCCGCGGGCTACCACGTGGAGTACGGTGGCCAGTTCGAGAGCGCCGAAGAGGCCGGCCGGACACTGCTGTTCCTGGGCGTGGGCGTCATCGTGGGCATCTTCCTGCTGCTCTTCGTCGCTTTCCGCACTGCCCGGGATGCGCTGCTGGTGATGCTCAACCTGCCGCTGGCCATCATCGGTGGCGTGATCGGGGTGTTCGCCGCCGGTGGCGTGCTGTCGGTGGCGTCGATCATCGGCTTCATCACGCTCTTCGGCATCGTCACCCGCAACGGCGTGATGATGATCGCCCACATCCATCACCTGGTGGAGCACGAAGGGGTTGGCGATGCCACCGAAGCCGTCAAGCGCGGTGCCGAGGAGCGCCTGGTGCCCATCCTGATGACGGCTCTGGCTGCTGGTCTGGCGCTGGTGCCCCTGGCCTTGGCCGCCGGACAGCCGGGCAGCGAGATCCAGTCGCCGATGGCCATCGTCATCCTGTTCGGGCTGGGCAGCTCGACGCTGCTCAACATGATCGTCGTACCCGCGCTGTACCTGCGCTTCGGCGCCATCCGCAAGCGCCTGGACCAAGGCCCCGCTTCACACCCGCAAAGCGAGGATGTCGTATGAGCACCACGCCCGCTGTCTGGCTGGCCCTTCTGGCCGCCGCCCTGTTCGGCGCCAGTACACCTTTCGTCAAGCTCCTGATCGGTGATGGCTCGGCCCTGGCGCTGGCCGGGCTGCTCTACCTGGGGAGCGGCCTCGGCCTTGCCGCGGCCCGGCTGCTGCGGGACCGGGGTTGGCAGGCGAGCGGGCTGTCGGGCGCAGATTGGCGCTGGTTTGGCGGCGCCATCGGCTTCGGCGGTGTGCTCGGCCCATTGCTGCTCGTTGTCGGGCTTGGCAGAACAGGCGCAGGTACCGCTTCGCTGCTGCTCAACCTCGAAGCCGTGCTGACCGCGGTGCTGGCCTGGCTTGTGTTCCGGGAGCACGCCGGACGCCGGATTGTTGCCGGCATGGGATTCATTGTCGCCGGTGGCATTGCGCTTTCCTGGCAGAACGGAGAGGCTGGCCGGGGTGACTGGATCGGCCCGGCTGCGATCATGGGCGCCTGTCTGTGCTGGGCCATCGACAACAACCTGACCCGCAAGGTGTCTGCGTCCGATGCCGTGTTCATCGCCAGCGCGAAAGGACTGGTGGCGGGGGCCGTCAATCTGGGGCTGGCCCTCGTTCTTGGCCAGGCCCTGCCAGCCTGGCCGCTGGCCGGCATGACGATGAGTGTCGGTTTGCTGGGATACGGTCTGAGCCTGGTGTTTTTCGTGCGGGCGCTACGGGAACTGGGCACATCCCGTACCGGCGCCTATTTTTCGACCGCGCCTTTCGTCGGCGCCGCGGTGAGCATTGCGCTGCTGGGAGAGTCGACGCCACCCCCGTTCTGGATTGCCGCGGTTCTGATGGGCGTTGGTGTGTGGCTGCATCTGACCGAGACCCATGAGCACGAACATGCGCATGACGCGCTGGAGCATACCCACGCGCACATTCACGACGAACACCATCAGCATAGCCACGATCCGGGGTGGGACGGGCGGGAGCCGCATACCCACCCCCATCACCACATGCCGCTAAAGCACAGCCATGATCACTTTCCGGACATCCATCACCGGCATGGGCATTGAGTCCTCGGCACTTCGATTGAAGGCAGTATCCAGTTGGTCGCTATCAATGGATGCTCTTGATGAGCAGACCAAGCACGGCACATCCTGCGATGACGTGGATCACGCTGCGTTTGTACTGGAACAGGGCGATGGCTGCCGCCAGGGCAATCAGTGCCGACACCCAGTCGAAGCGGCCGGCAAGCCCCGCCGGCCACAACACGTGGTAGCCGAAGAACAGCGCCAGGTTGACGATCACGCCCACCACGGCGGCGGTGATGGCGGTGAGCGGGGCGGTGAACTTGAGATCGTTATGGGTCGTCTCGATCAGCGGTCCGCCGGCCAGGATGAAGATGAAGGATGGCAGGAAGGTGAACCAGGTCACCAGGGATGCCGCGACCGCGCCGGCCAGAAACAGGCTGTCCGGACCAAAGACCGCTTTCACGTAGCCGCCGATGAAGCCGACGAAGGCCACCACCATGATCAGCGGCCCGGGCGTCGTTTCACCGAGGGCCAGCCCGTCAATCATCTGGACCGGCGTGAGCCAGCCGCAATGTCCGACGGCCCCCTGATACACATAGGGCAGCACCGCATAGGCGCCACCAAAGGTCAGTAGCGCGGCCTTGGTGAAGAACCAGCCCATCTGCGTCAGAGTGTGATCCCAGCCGTAGGTGGCAGTGAGCAAGCCCATCGGAATCGCCCACAACAGGGCTCCTGCCAGGGCTACCTTGATCAGCCCGGTCCAGCGAAAGCGGGCATGTTCCGGCGTCGGCGTATCGTCGTCGATCAGGGCCCGGCCGAAGGATTTGCCGGCCTTGCCGTGGCCACCACCGGCCTTGAACTTGTCCGGGGCAAGCCGTCCGCCCACGTAGCCAATGAGCGCAGCGACCGCCACGATGGCCGGGAAGGGGACATCCAGCGCAAAGATGGCCACAAAGGACGTGGCAGCAATCGCCCACAGTGTGCCGTTCTTGAGTGCCCGTCCGCCGATGCGGTGGGCCGCCTGTACGACGATGGCGGTGACAGCCGGCTTGATGCCATAGAACAACCCGGCCACCAGTGGCATCTCGCCGAATGCGATGTAGATCCACGACAGGGCAATCAGGATGAACAATGAAGGCAGCACGAACAGCACCCCGGCGGCGATGCCACCCCAGCGCCGGTGCATCAGCCAGCCGATGTAGGTGGCGAGTTGCTGGGCCTCGGGACCAGGCAGCACCATGCAGTAATTGAGGGCGTGCAGGAAGCGGCGCTCGGAAATCCAGCGGCGGTTTTCCACCAGTTCCTGATGCATGATCGAAATCTGCCCGGCCGGTCCGCCAAAGCTGATGAAGCCGAGCTTCAGCCAGAAAACGAAGGCTTCCCGGAAGCTGACCGGCGCGGGTTGCGCTTCAGGACGCACTTCAGGAGTGATGGTGGCGTGGTTCATTTTGCGGGCGTCGCTTTCTCGAAGGAGGCCAACAAGCCATCAAAGACCGTGCTAGCGAAGTTCAGGAGCTGGTCGTCATCGCTAATGGTTTCCCGCAGCCCTGCCAAAGCGCTCTCGATACCCACCGATTCGGGGGGCTGCACGCCTCCCACATCCAGGAAATGCACCAGCGCCCCAAGCCTTTGCAGCGCAGGGGTTTCGAGGCCAAAGCTCGCCAGGAGGACTTCAAAGGTGACCCGAACGCCGACGTGGCTGAAAGTCGCACCGTCGAAGTCAAAACCCAGGGCGTCGGGCGGGCAGTCGGCAGGTGACGCCAGCCACAGCAGGTGCGCATCCGGATCGATGAAGCGGCGGATCAGCCAGGCGCTGGCGAGGCGGTCCACCCACGGACGACGACGGGTGGCCCACGTCCGGCCGAGGTACAGGCCAAGCGGCAGTTGGGGAATCGTGCCGGCGACAGAATGAGGCTCATCGGGAGACAAGGCCCAGCCTGTCTGCTGCTCCAGATCCTGCAAAGCCGCCTCGGCCTGGCGCCGGGCCTCGCCGGGGAAGAAATCAATTTCAGCGAGGCTCGCGAAGGTCTTGCGTAGCTTGCGGGCCTGCTTGAGGGTGTCGGCCGCGGTCTCGGCAGTAAGTCCTGCATGCGTCTTGCTGATGTCGGCGAGCAGCACCGCGTAGTCCTCACGGCGGTCAAACAGGCTGACGAAGGCAGCGCCATCCGGCTCTTCGACACGCAGGACAAAAACCGTGCCGCCGGCACCCAGGATGTCGGTGGCCACGGAATCGAGCGTATTGCGGCAGGATTCCCGTTCAGGCATCAGATACACGCCGTCACGCAGGACGGCGGCCCCTGATGCCTTGAGCGCCCGCCAGGCCCTCATACGGGCCGTGGCGTTTTCGGTGGGAAGACTGGTGATGAGCGAGAGCCATTGAGTCATGTCGTCTACGCTACATCTGCGTTGATGTGGTTACAAGTAAATTTTGATGGGCAATGTCGCGGCACAGGAAGGACAGGGATGGCTCGCCGCTCGGGTGAAATTCGAGCCCTTCACTCTCCGTCTTTTCGTGGGGTCTCCCGGGCGGAAAGGTGTCGAAGAGTTGATCCCACACTGATACGACCGTATTGCTCGCTACAATTGAAAACGCCCGATGAAGTTCATCGGGCGTCTTTGTCGGCTAGCCGTTAGGCCTGCTTGTCCGTCACTACAGGTGTCAATCCAATCTAGCCCTGATCAGGGTTGCCAAGTGCCGTCGTGTTGAAGCCGCCATCGACATACATGATTTCACCGGTAACACCGCTGGCCATGTCCGAGCACAGGAAGGCCGCCACGTTGCCGACTTCATCAATGGTCACGTTGCGGCGCAGGGGTGCATTCCGTTCGTTGAAGGACAGCAGTTTGCCGAAGCTGCCGATTCCCGAGGCGGCCAGCGTCTTGATGGGGCCTGCAGAGATGGCGTTTACGCGGGTGCCTTCCGGGCCGAGGCTGACGGCCATGTACCGCACAGCAGCTTCAAGGCTGGCCTTGGCCAGACCCATGATGTTGTAGTTGGGCATCGTGCGCACCGCGCCCAGGTAGGACATGGTGAGCATGGCGCCGTTACGGCCCTTCATCATCGGGCGGGCAGCCTTGGCGAGGGCCGGGAAACTGTAGGCGCTGACTTCCTGGGAGATGCGGAAGGCCTCGCGGGAGGCGCTTTCGAGGAAGTCACCCTCCAGCGCTTCGCTGGGGGCGAAGGCGATGGAGTGCACCAGACCATCAAGCCCGTCCCACTCCTGGCCAAGCTTTTCGAAGAGGCTGGCGATCTCGTCGTCGCTCTGCACGTCGCAGGCGTAGATCAGCTTGCTGTCGAATTCGGCAGCCATCTTGGAGATGCGCTCCACGAAACGCTCGTTCTGGTAGGTGAACGCAAGTTCGGCACCTTCCCGGTGCATGGCTTTGGCGATCCCGTAAGAGATCGAGCGGTTGGACAGCAATCCGGTGATGAGAATGCGTTTGCCGGCGAGAAAGCCCATGTAAGGTGTCTCCAGTGAATAACCACAAGATTATAGCGGATGCTTCCCGGACGTGTGCTGCCGCGGAGCCGGGTGCTTCCGGTAGACTACATCTCATGCGCGCGATGATCCGAAACCTATCGATAATCCTGCTCGCGGCCCTGGCGGCCGGATGCGGCCAGGTCTGGAACGATCCCTATCCGGCGACGGAGCGGGGCAAGAATATTCTGTATTCCGCCTTCACCCAGCGGCCCAAGCATCTGGATCCGGTCCAGTCTTACAGTGAGGATGAAGCGACCTTCCTCTACCAGATCTACGAGCCGCCGCTGCAGTACCATTATCTGAAGCGTCCGTTTCAACTGAGCCTGGCCGCGGCGCAGGCCATGCCGACCCTGAAACAGTACGACGAGGCGGGCCAATTGCTGCCGTCGGGCGCCGATCCGGCGAGGGTCGCCCGCAGTGAGTACGAGATTCGTATCAAGCCGGGTATCCGCTACCAGCCGCACCCGGCCTTTGCGGTCGATGACAAGGGGCAGCCTGCCTACCTGGACCTCACCGTGAAGGATCTGACCGGCAAACGCAGCCTGGCGGATTTTCCCCGCACCGGCACCCGGGAGCTTACCGCCGAGGATTACGTTTACCAGATCAAGCGTCTGGCTCATCCTCGCCTGCACTCGCCGGTGCTGGAGTTGATGGGCGACTACATTGTCGGTCTGAAGGATCTGCATGCACGCCTGATGGCCGACGAGAAGGCCGGCAAGTATCCGGGCGGCTGGATTGATTTGCGCAAGTACCCAATGAGTGGCCTTGAACTGGTCGATCGCTACACTTACCGGGTGCACATCAAGGGAGCCTATCCTCAGTTTCCTTACTGGCTGGCGATGCCCTTTTTTGCGCCAGTCCCCTTCGAGGCCGAGCGTTTTTTCGCCCAGCCGGGCATGGCCGAGCGCAACCTGACTCTCGACTGGTGGCCGATCGGTACCGGCCCCTTCATGCTGGCCGAGAATAATCCGAATGCCCGCATGGTGCTCGTCCGCAATCCCAATTTCCGTGGCGAGACCTATCCCTGCGAAGGGGAACCGGAAGATCAGGCGGCTGGTTTGCTTGCTGATTGCAACAAGCCCGTTCCCTTCATCGACAAAGTGGTCTTCACGCGCGAGAAGGAAAGCATTCCTTACTGGAACAAGTTTCTGCAGGGCTACTACGACGCTTCGGGTGTGTCCTCCGACAACTTTGACCAAGCGGTGCAGATGGGTGGGCAGGGTGATGTGAGTCTGAGCGACGAGATGGTCGCCAAGGACATCCGCCTGAACACTTCAGTGGCGCCGTCCGTGATGTACATGGGTTTCAATATGCTCGACCCGACGGTGGGTGGAACTGGCGAACGAGCGCGCAAGCTGCGTCTGGCAATCTCCATCGCCATCGACCAGGAGGAGTTCATCTCTGTGTTTCAGAATGGACGTGGCGTGCCGGCCATGCACCCGATTCCGCCTGGTATTTTCGGTTACCGGTCCGACCAGGCCGGCATCAATCCGCAGGTGTACGACTGGGTAGATGGCAAGCCCCAGCGCAAATCGGTAGAGGAAGCGCGGAGTCTGCTGGCCGAGGCCGGCTATCCCGGTGGGCGTGACGCCAAGAGCGGTGAGCCGCTGGTGGTCAATCTGGACACCACGGGCAGCGGCATGGGTGACAAGTCCACGGTCGATTGGCTGACCAAACAGTTCCGCAAGCTTGACGTGCAACTGGTGGTGCGCGCCACTGACTACAACCGCTTCCAGGACAAGATCCGCAAGGGCAATGCACAGCTCTTTTACTGGGGCTGGAACGCGGATTACCCGGACCCGGAGAACTTCCTGTTCCTGCTCTACGGGGCGCAGGGCAAGGTCAAGAGTCAGGGGGAGAACGCGGCGAACTATGAGAACGCCGAGTACGACCGCTTGTTTGAACGCATGAAGGCGATGCCCGACAGCCCGGCGCGCCAGGCCATCATCGAGCGCATGCTGGCCATCCTGCAGCACGACGCGCCGTGGGTGTGGGGGTTCTACGAAAAGGCTTATGCCTTGCAGCACGGTTGGCTGTACAACCGCAAGCCGGGCAAGATCATCCGCAACACGCTCAAGTATCAGCGTGTCGATGTGGCCGTCCGGGAGCAGAAGCGGGCCGAATGGAATCGGCCGGTATTGTGGCCGCTGATCTTCGTTGGGCTCTTTGGGATGCTGATTGTGGCACCGGCGGTGATCCACTACCGGCGCAGCGAACGGGCCGGGGCTGGCTAAGCCTCAGCCCGGCGGCAGGAGGCCTTCGTCCTGGAGCTTCTTGCCGATCAGCTTGATGAGTTCTTCCACCACCTGCAGAGAGGATTGCGGATTGAGCGATTCGCTGACTGCAGTCCATACGGGCCGCCCTTTCGGCAGGCGGTAGAGCAGGGTTTCCACGACAACCCGGGTGTTTTCCACGGTATGAGCCGGGGTGGTGTAGGCGTAGGGGTAGTACGTGTAGAAGGAGCGGTAGCGGGGGCCGAGGTTCCAGAAAAAGGGATTGCCCATGAACTGGGTCTGGGCCGGAACGACTGTCTGGGATTTATCCACCGACACCAGCCGCGAGACGAGGGCAGCATCGAAACCGCCCTTGATCAGTCGCTCGCGAACCGCGTCGACTTCCAGTTGCGGGTCCAGGTCGAGTTGATGGCCGGCTGTGGGCGTCATATAGGACGGCAGGCTCTGAACGACCCGGTTTTCCGCCATCTTGCGCAGGTTTTCGTCTTTTACTGCGACAAACACGACGATTTTACGGGGAGTTCCGGCCGTGTCGGTTTCGTCCCGCCAAGTGGATTTGATGGTGCTGGCGGTGCAGCCGGCCAGCAGGGAGGCTGCGGCCAGCGTGAGCAGGGGCGCGCGGCAGGAACGGAAAGTCATGAGAGGGCTCCGGGGCTGAAAGGCTGGTGTGTCGCGGGTAAGACCGCGAAATTAGCGCCGGATTCAATGAAACCCCCGGCTCTTCGATGCCAGTCAGCCGAGTTGTCCGGAACGATCAGCAGCACACCATCGAGTTGGTGCGCCGGGCTGCGCCCCGGGCTGTTCTCGATGGTGAGCAAGATTTCATTCTGGTCTTTTCAGGCCTTGCGCCGCTGGAGCATGGCCATTGCCGCCAGACCAAGGAGTCCAAGCAGGCTGGCGGGATCGGTCGCACCGCCGCCACCGCCACCGCCACCGGAAGGGGCCGGGGCGGCTGTTACCTCGATGCTCGTTTCCGCTGTTCCCGTCCGGCCGCCATCGTCCGTTACGGTGAGACGGATCGTGTAGCTGCCGGCCGACGGTGCGCTGAAGCTGGTGCTTGCCGCGCTGTCGGAGCCGAAAGTGCCGTTTGCCGGGCCCCCTGTCTGGCTCCACTTCCAGCTGACCAGGGTGGCGCCGTTCCAGACTGTCGTGGTGGAAGAGCTGAACGTCGTGGTCTTGCCGGCTTCCAGGGACGCGGGGGCCGTGATGCGGGCTACCGGACTGGTCGGGATGGCTGCAATTGCGGCAGAAACAGCACCTGCCGCGTTGAGCATGCCGGCACCACAGGTGGTCGTGGTGCAGTTGCACTGTCCGTCGGCGCCAACAACAGGGCAGGTCGGAAGGGCGGCGTCGAAGGGGAAGGGCGTCGCTCCCTGCTTGATGTAACGGGTCAGCCCGGTTTCGGAGAGTGCCGGATTGGCGGCGAGCATCAGGGCTGCGGTACCGGCGACCAGCGGCGTCGCATAGCTGGTTCCGACCGTCGTGTCGCCTATGCCGGTATAGCCGTTGCCGGCCGGCACCGTGGAGCCCAGGTTGATGGTGTTGATGAAGGGGAAGAGGCAGGGCAGTCCGACGGTGGTGTTCACGCAGTTTCCGGCGGGCGCGCTGATGCCGACTTCGACACCGTAACTGGAATACCCCACCTTGGTGCCGGCATGGCGGATGCCGGCAACGGCCAGCACGCCTGCACAGTTGGCGGGCTCGTCGACCGGGCCGGTCTCGTTGCCGGCTGCGGCCACGATCAGCGTGCCGGTCGCCCGGATTTCGGCGATGGCTGATATGTAGGCTGCGCTGCAGGTGCCGGCGCCGGCCAGACTCAGGTTGATGATTTGTGCCGGATTCGGATTGGCCGGAATGCCGGGCACCGCCAGGCCGGCGGCCCAGCGCATGCCCGCGATAATGTCCGAGTCGAAACCACCGCACTTGCCAAGCGCCCGAATGGGCAGGATGCGGGCGCTGCCACCCACCCCGGCGATACCGCGCGAGTTGTTGCTTTCTGCAGCCACGATGCCGGCTACCTGGGTGCCATGCCATGAGCTGCCGTATGTCACCGAGGTGCCGCACATGGTGCGCAGGGTGGGATTGGCGAGATCGCTGGTGTTGACGTAATCCCCCGAGTCCGAGGCATCGGCATCCCGTCCGGGCTGGCCGTCGCCGGCGTTGAGGTCATTCGTGATGAAGTCGTAGCCTGCCAGTAATCGTGGGGCCAGGTCTTCGTGATCGAAACGCACGCCGGTGTCCACTACGGCGACGACCACCTTGTTGTTGCCGCCGGTCATGTCCCAGGCCCGGACGGCGTCGATGGCTGACAGTTGGTTGATATTCGGCGTCTGCAGATACCACTGGGCGCCGAGCAGCGGGTCGTTGGGCAGGGCGCTGGCTTTCTTGATCCGGTCCGGCACCGCGTATTCCACGTCGGACTCTTTGGCCAGGCGGGCGGCAAGCGCGTCGGAAGTCAGGCCGGCAACGCGCATCACATGCATGTCCTGACCGGGCTGGCTGATCATTTGTGCGGTCAGGCCGAGGCGTTTGCCCAGGCTCTGGATACGGCTGGTGGCCTGGAGCTGCTTGAGCGCCGAGCCCGCCTTGAGTTTGACAATCACCCGCGCTTCCGGGGTTGCGACCTGGGCGGTCGCGTTCATCGAGAGCAATGCGGGCAAGCCGGCGAGGGTCAGCAGGAGGGTGCGAAAGTGTTTCATGGGAGCTTTCTGGTCTGGTCAGCCTGGATGTATTCAATCCCGGTGATCTGTCGGAGGGTCGCAATCGCCAACTCGCAAGCGGGATCGTCTGACGGGCAGGCCAGCAGGTAGGCGTAACTGTGCGCCGACAGGGCACTGACGTAGCGAACCCGGGTGCCGGCAGCCTTCTCGATGGCGTTGAGCGTTGCAGGGGCCTGGCCGTCGGTCTGGGTGCTAAAGCCGATGATGACCTGCCGGTGGTTTGCACGTCCGGCAGGTGCCTCTGCGCAGGCCGCAGTCGCCGACAAAATGGTGGCGACGAGGACTGGGCGGATGCCGCGCCAGAATCGAGTGCATGACTTTGGCATAATCCCGGATTCTGGCCGCGGATTATGACAGGAACTCGTTCGACAAAGGCACCGATGAGGGGTGGTGCAGGCCTTCAGCGCTTCGGCGTACCGTACTGCTTGAACACGCGCTTGGCGTCCTGTTCGGCCCGCAACTGGGTGCAGATCGTCGGATCGTCGTCGTGATCGCTGAAGTAGCCGTCGGCCTGGGCTTTCATGACGAGCTGGATCGCCGCGTGCTCGCTCAGCTTGAAGCGCTCGAAGAGAAGGGTGGCGACTTCGTCGAGGTGTTTTTCATAGGTCATGGATGTGCTCATGGAGGCGGGACCAAAAGGCCGCAGGCTGGTGACAGACCCTGCATTGTACCGGCTGCGGGGCTCAGGGTCTGCGCCACACTGTGGCCAGCCAAGGCTGCTGGTGGCGTGGCAGGCCGGGTGGGCGGTAGTAATGATCCACTTCCACGAAGCCCGCGGCGGTGACGAACTCGCGCCAGGACGTCAGGTTGTAGAAAGCACCGTAACGGTCGCCGTTCAAACCCTCCTGATTGTCTCCGCGAGGGTTGGAGCAGAACAGCACTCCCTGCGGCCGCAGGCAGGCATGGAGTCGGGCCAGCACCTCGGGTAGCACCACCCGCGGCACATGGAAGAGCGATGCGTTGGCAAATATCCCGTCGAAACAAGCCGTGGGCAGATCCAGTGCAATGAAATCCTGATGCAGCACCTCGCAGCCCGAGTTGGCGCGGGCCATCTCCACAAAAGCCCGGGAGCCGTCGAGCCCGGTAACCCGATGGCCGAGGGCGTGGAAAAAAGCGAGATCGCGTCCCGGCCCGCAACCGAAATCGAGAATGTTGAAAGGCGACTCGCCCTCCATCGCCGACAGCAGCGCCGCCCGGTTCTGGCTCACATCGTGATCCCAGGTGGCGTCCCGGTAAGATGCCGCCTCCCGTTCGTAGTGGCCGATGGTCACCGCCGTGAGCTGTGCCAGCCTGGCGTCGGGAGCATCGGGCAAAGGGGGTGTGCCGTCATCCATGATTCATGTGCTGTTGAGAGGGATCAGGGGGCCAAGGATAATCGCTTCTCCTGCGTGCCAGTGCATTCCCACTCGAGATCTGCCATGACCATTAGCCTGCCCGTTCTGTCTGCCCTTTACCGTTATCCGGTCAAATCCATGCGCGGCCAGTCCCTTGCTGCCAGCCCGGTAAGCCCGCTGGGATTGCCTTTTGACCGCATGTGGATGATTGCCGATCCGAAGGGGCACTTTGTTACCGGGCGGGAATACCCCGAACTGGTGCTGATCAATGCCATTCCGTCCGATCGCGGAATAAGTCTTTCTGCCCCCGGCCGGCCCGAACTCTTTGTCCCCCATGAAGCTTTCACCCGACCCGTAGAGGCCACCGTGTGGGGCGATCAGTTTTCGGCCTGGGAGGGGGCTGTTGAAGCGGACGACTGGATCTCCGCCTATGTTGGCGCCCGCCTCAGTTTTTTGTGGACCGGCGCCGAAACCGCCCGCCGGGTCAAGGTTGATCCTGCCGTGCCCCTGTCCTTTGCTGACGGTTACCCACTGCTGATCATCGGTCAGGCCTCGCTGGACAATCTTTCCGCCAAGGTTGGCCGGCCGCTGGCCATGGCGCGTTTTCGTCCCAACCTGGTGGTTTCCGGTGCCGAGGCCTTCGCCGAAGATGGCTGGAAGCGCATCCGCATCGGAGAGGCCACCTTCCGCATCGTCAAGCCCTGCGAGCGCTGTGTGTTTACGACCGTTGATCCCGAAACTGGCCGCAAGGGGCTGGACCAGGAGCCGTTGCGCACCCTGGCCAAATATCGCAGAACGCCAGCCGGGGTTATCTTTGGTCAGAACGTGATTGCTGAAGGGGCGACGGAATTGTCTGTCGGGATGATTGTTGAGGTATTGGAATAGGGTAAGGCCGGCGCGGCAGCGGCGTGGGTTGTGTTTGCTGTTTGCATATTTTAAGGCCGGCGCCGGCTGAAGGGCCAGATTTGTGACTGCACACATGCATAAGAAAATATTAATCGTAATGTTTGTATATTCAAAAAAACTACTGAAATAGTGTCTCTAAAAGGTCGTGAGTGTCGTTCCCGATCTTGATCTTTATCAAGAAAATCCCGATTCACCGTAAGCGTCCGGCCACCCCA
>NZ_SDKK01000034.1:32766-41614 GCF_008107625.1 Zoogloea oleivorans | reverse complement strand
TCGTGGCAAGCCAGCAGGGTGTCGCGAAGGTGTTTGGCCCCGGTGATGCCTGTGTAATTCCTGGCGGATTTACCGGTCTGTTTGAAGTGCTTGAGCCGGTGAAGAAACACTACGTCTTTATTGAACGATCGCTTTTCTAGGCGTGTCCGAGACGCTCGAAAAAATTCGGCAGGCTGCTCGACAACTTTAGCTGATAGGTTTTTGGTGGCGCGCTGAGCTTGCTCGACATTCCGATCCGTCAGTATGAGATTGACGGGGTGCTTGTGAGCATTCGTTTGGCTGGGTGCTGATTTCATGGTGGGCACTCATGTGCGCTAGCAGTTGTGCGGTGTTCTCGGCCAAGCCTTGGCACCGAGACCTTGCGGTGTTTGAAGAGATTCTCGATGACACGCCTAAGACGGTAAAATCGAAACTTTTGCGGTGCATCGGCAGTGAACCCTACTGGGCGAAGTCTGACTAGCACTGCCATTGGAAAGCTGTGAATCCCAAGGACAAGGCAACGCCGCCCGGTGCGTCATCATCCGTTCCGGCAAGACCCGCCGAGCAAAGCGCATCATCGACAGCGGCCTGGTTATACGAGCATGTCGCGGCGGATCACGCGTGGATTCGGCAGAATCTGGCACTCATTTCCCGTGGTCGCCCTCTATCGTCGCCAACGGAAGCACCGCCGAAAGTCGAAGCCATTGATGAGGCCGAGATCCGGGCTCGTCTGCTGAAGATCCACGGTGGTCGCCTCCCTGGCCGGGCTGGCCGGCAAACCGGCCACATCGCGCAGGAGCCTATACCATCCGAACCAAGCATGGCGCCCGCCGCCAGCCGTGCCCCGTTTGCCATGCCTGCAACGTCCGATGTACCGGTGCCAAACGCCGTTCACCCCATGACGACCAGCAAACGCCCGCCGTTGAACATCTCCTCGACACCACGTGCCAGCCTGGTCAAACCTGCACCGGGCAGGGCGGGCCAAACTTCACTATCCGGGGAAGAGGAAACTGTCTCGCCCGCACTGAGCGCGACCTCACCACAGCCCGTCGTTGTCCCGACTACGGTGCCAACTCCCAATCCGAATCCTCTCCCCATCGTCCGACCAAGAGGGCAAGCGCCGCAGGATGTCCCCCCGGCTATCGCCCGCAATGCGCGGCGGCCAGCTATGCCCGAAGGCGGACAGCGGCTGACCAGAAAACCGATATCCGCCACTTTGAGCGCTCCCCGCCCTCTGCGCACGCCGATCTCGGCGCTTGCCACCCCAGAGGACACCGCCGCAGCCAGCTCGCAAGCTAGCACCACCAGTATCCCAGCGCCTTCGCTGCCACCGCCTGACATGCGGCAGGAAATGCTGGCCGTAGCCGGTGAGGCACAGGCCGAGCCTCGCACCAACATACTTGTCGAGGCGCCGCAAACTGCACAAGTTGCTTCAGAGCCCCTGTCTGTTAAACCGAGAATCGTCGTCCGGCCTACCGTTTCCATTGCCGCACCGTCCACCGCCCTTGAAACAACGGATATTGGCGGACAACAAAACGACGCAGCCATCACACGGCAGGTATCTCCAGCTGCTTCTGCCCCTCGCTCGCACGCCTGGGAAAACTATTCGCCGCCGCTGGCTCTGCTGCAGGCTCCATCTGGCATCAACACGCCGGCCGACCTCGATGCCTTGAGTCAGAATGGCCGGCTGATCGAGGAGCGGTTGGCTGATTTTCGGGTCAAGGTTATGGTCCGTGATGCCTTTGCTGGGCCGGTCATTACCCGCTACGAGGTGGAGCCCGCAGTTGGTGTCCGTGGGGCGCAGGTGGTCAATCTGATGAAAGATTTGGCACGAGCGCTCGGTGTCACATCAATCCGCGTGGTCGAAACCATTCCCGGGAAAACCTATATGGGCCTGGAACTGCCGAATGTGCAGCGCCAGACGATACGCCTGTCGGAAGTGCTTTCGTCTGACCTATTCCAGCAGCACCCGTCACGGCTGGCAATGGCCCTGGGCAAGGACATCACCGGCGAACCGGTGGTCGCCGACTTGGCCCGGGCGCCGCACATGCTGGTGGCCGGAACCACTGGTTCCGGCAAGTCGGTCGGGGTCAATTCGATGATCGTTTCGCTGCTCTATCGGGCGACCCCGGACGAGGTGCGCTTCGTCATGATTGATCCGAAGATGCTGGAACTGTCCGTCTATAACGGTATCCCGCACCTGCTAGCACCGGTTGTCACTGACATGAAGCTGGCGGCCAATGCCCTGCACTGGTGTGTGACGGAAATGGAGCGACGCTATCAATTGATGAGCCACCTCGGCGTGCGTAACCTAGCGGGCTACAACCAGAAAGTCCGCGACGCACAAGACGCCGGCAAGACGATCTACGATCCCATGCCGCTGGTCCCGGAAAGCCCGACACCACTGACGACCTTGCCGTTCATTGTCGTTGTCGTCGATGAGTTCGCCGACCTGATGATGGTCGCCGGCAAGAAAATTGAGGAATTGATCGCCCGCCTAGCGCAAAAAGCGCGAGCTGCTGGTATCCACCTGATTCTTGCGACGCAACGTCCGTCCGTCGATGTCATCACCGGCCTGATCAAGGCCAACATCCCAACGCGCATTGCTTTTCAGGTCTCTTCCAAGGTAGACAGCCGCACCATCCTCGACCAGATGGGTGCCGAAAGCCTGCTTGGTCAGGGCGACATGCTCTACCTGCCGCCGGGTACAGGCTATCCGCAACGCGTACATGGCGCTTTCGTCACGGATGACGAGGTTCATTCACTGGCAGAACATCTGAAACAGTATGGCAGCCCGGATTACCTTGAAGCGGTGCTCGGCAATCCCGACGGCGGCGAAACAGAATCAGGGCCAGCCACTAGCGTCGAGGACAGTGACCCACTGTACGACCAAGCCGTCGCCATTGTCATCGAGTCGCGCCGAGCCTCGATCTCGTTGGTCCAGCGGCAATTGCGTATCGGCTACAACCGCGCAGCACGTCTGGTTGAGCAAATGGAAATTGCTGGCATCGTCAGCTCGATGGAATCGAATGGCAGCCGTACCGTCCTCGTTCCCGAGCACTGAGCGCCTGCCCGCCAGTGCTGCAACGCCGAGCGTTTCGCATCGGCGCGATGCGTTCCAGCCACGATCTTCCGGCGGGCCGCGCACCGTATCAGTCGCTGATGTACTGGATATTTTTTAACTGATAATGGCTGATGTAATAAACAATTAGTTGCACGAGCTGCAATGCCCAATCACCAGAACCTGTCAGCAGCCTCTCTGTTCTTGTGGTGCCCCGAGGTTTAAGTTGGCATTCCTGCAGATTTCGGACGTTCGTGCTCACACCGTTCGGTTGGACGTGATCAGTAGCTTAAACCGCTATTGATCACGTCCAACGGTGGTCATGAACGCTGGTCCGGTATCGTGACCACGGCAACCGGCTACCTGCGCACTCTTACGGTACCGTGCTCACGCCTCCTCCAGTCGTTTGCGTGCATTCAGTTTGCGCATCGACTCCCCCTTTAGCGTGAGGCAATGCGATTGATGAACAACACGATCCAGGATGGCATCGGCAAGGGTTTTATCTGGAAAAAAATCATGCCACTGAGTCGTTGGATACTGACTTGTAATTAACAATGATCCAGTTCGGACCCGATGGTCGATCACATCCAGAAGTACTTGGGATATCGGCGAGGTGAGATTACCCAAACCAAAATCGTCAATAATGAGAAGTGACGGCCTTTCTAAACTCACTTTCAGTTTTGCTAAGGATCCGTCGAGAGATGAAGTAGATATAGCTTCATACAAATCGCTTGCACGATAGAACATCACGGGGAGTCGAAGGCGGCAAGCTTGATTTCCGAATGCGCTGGCGAGCCAAGTCTTTCCTACTCCAGTTGCACCGAGAATGATAACGTTTAGCTGCCTTTTAATCCATTCGCAGCTTGATAGATTTGCGACAATCTGCTTTTCGAGACCTCTATCTGGCCTAAATTCAATATCCTCCAGTGATGCACGATCCGGCAATGCCGCATCCCTGATCAGACGCTTGAGTTTTCTCGACTCTCTTTCGTTCTGTTCTTGGTCGACGAGCATTGCTAAGCGCTCGTCAAATCCAAATTCATGAAGCTTGGGCTGTTGGAGCTGATTCTCGTAAGCCTCCGCCATGGTTGTCAGCCGTAACGCCCGAAGTTGAGTCAAGGTACGGTTTGCGATACTCATGAATCGACTCCAAAATAATCAGCCCCACGAACGTTTTCGTGCGTAGCACGAACAGTGGTCGAATTAGCCTCAGCAATGGCATGAGCCTGCTTATCTGCTGATTGCTTCAGAATGGACTCGATATTCCGGAGCGCGGTCATGTTGAGCGAGAGGGCATAGATACACACCTCTTCAATACGCGATTCTCCATACGCATGGGCGAGGCTTCGAATCCGACGCGCAGTTTTAAGTCCATTCGTCCTGTCTTTGCGAGTTTCCAAATGGTGATTAATCATTTCCTCGGTTTTCCCACCTACGGATTGCGCCCAGTCCATGAGAGCCTTCGGTTCCCCCTCCAATACGCGCAAATGAGCGGTCGGCCGATGCTCGTCATGCGTGGAGTTTCTGCCTGGCTCCGTGATCAAGCTGTGAAGCGCAACCCTTTTATTTTTGTGCATGATTTCGAGCATCGTTGCGGTGTACCTCAAATCTACGCGCTCACCGCGCAAGGTATGAGGTACCGAGTAGAAGCACTTACCATGCTCGACGTGATAGTCATCCCCTACCCTTACTTTGTAACGCCAATCACAGATTTCGTAGGGAGATTCGGGCAATGGTTTTAGTGCCTTTTGCTCGACAGATTCAAATCTTTCAAGTCGAGAACCCTGGATTTTCTTGAATTTGTGGCCATTGAGGCGATCCATACCCTTACGGAGTTCTAAATTCAGCTCTTCAAGGGAAAAAAACACCCGATTACGAAGAGGGAAGAGTATTCCCATCTGAATGATTTTTACGGCGACCTCTGCCTTGGCCTTGTGCTTGGGTTTGCGCACACCGGTCGGCATTGCTGCTGTGTCGTAGTAGCTTAGACAATTTCTGTAGGCCGGATTGACGATAATCTCGTCTCGCTCACGGCGCAAAATGGCCGCTTTTAGATTGTCGGGAACGACCCACTCGGGTGCGCCACCAAGGTAAGCAAAGCAATCTACGTGACATTTAATCCAGTCGTTGGTGCTTTGGGACGCAACGGCTTGAATGTAAGTAAGACTGGAATAGCCCAGCGATGCGACAAAGATTTGTGCATAGGTTGACGGCTCTCCGTTCCGATCTCGGATCTCGATGACCTTACCTGCGAAGTCGACGAACAGGTTTCTCCCCGGCTCGTGAACTTGTCGCATGACGATGTGCCGGCTTTTGCTCCACGCTTTGTATTGTTCGCAGAACTGGGTGAAGCCGATCCCGGTCGGGCACTGTTCGCGCCATTCTTGCCATATTTGCTGCAGCGTGGCATCGGGAAACTGCATTTGTTCATCAACCCACTCCCAGTTGGGAGAGGGCTTCCGCTGCGCAATAGAACGATTCTGGGTCTTGAGAGCTTCTATCCATGCGTCGTCGTCCAGATCACGAAGGTCGCTCCAGGCAAGGCCTGATGCCTTTAGTTTTGAACATAGCGCAGATACGGTGTTGGGCGATACTTGAAGCCCAGAGGCAATGGCCCTATTGGACTGAGTGGGATCGTAGAAATGCATACGCGCGATTTCGCGTTGCAGGCGTACTGGGAGCCGCATGGCGGGATTCCTCAAAGAACGTCCGACAGGTCTGGTCGGGCGAGGACAAAGCCATCCCGCACGTACACCTGCTCGTCAAAGGCATATCTGACCTTGACGACGGGGCGTGCGCAGCCGATACTATCCTCACAGTCGGCGAGACTTGTAAAAGTAGTATGTAGCGCGCAACGCCCGAGGCAGCCTCCTCGGGCGTTTGCGTTTCAGGATGGGGATTCGGTGGTGATCGGATTGTCTAGCGGATGCCATCCTTTCCGACGCACTGAGTGCGCATCTGCGCTAACCAGTCGGCAACATCTTGTGTCAAAGCAAACAGCCCTCGACGATTGGGCACTGTGAATAGAACGATGCCGATTTGTCCACGGCGACGCGCTTGTCGGAGCGAGGCTGGAGATCTATGCCCCAATGCAGTCATTAGATCTGGTCCACCCATCAATGGCCCATGGAGATGTAGCAGCGACTCCCGTAACTGTGTTCGGAATAGCTCACAGACGTCGAGTCCATCGTTGGTTGTTGGCATCATGACCAAGTGTTTACGGATACGTGATGTCACGCAGTGTTCATCTCTGTCGCATTTTTCGCCACCCGCTCCGATAATTTGATTTTTAGTACTCCAGACAGATCATATGCAACCGCTTGCGGAACCCCGCGGCCGTGGCCGGCCTCCGACAGATCCCATCGACCAACTTCGAACCCGTATGTGGTTTCACGCCGTCAAGCTCCAGTCGGGCTTACCGTCCGCGTACGCCATCGAGATGGCGCTGGACGGCGAGTTGGTGCGAAAGCGGGAGTCCGATGTCGCGCGGCCGCGAAAATGGGATACCTACGAGAAGGGCTCAAAGGTACCCAGAGACAAGCCTGGGACGCGGAACGTCATTGACCAAGCCGAAGCTCGTTTCCCTGGAACCGCCGTCTGGTTCCGCAGTCCAATATGGCGAATGCTTAAGCGGGAGAGGCTTGATCGTCGCGCCATTGAAGCCGAGATGAGGGCGCTTTCTCCGCAAGTCCGTGCCCTCTTGTTTGAAGCTGAGCTTCGCGGTACCGAGCGGGAGCTGAGATTCAAGGCATTTGAGGGCGATGACGAGCAAAAGCTCTGGGAGATGTGCAACTTTGAAGCGCTGGTCACGACCTTGCTTCTCGTGGCTCAGTCAGAAGAAATCGCTTCTAAGGAGCTGCACGAGCAGGCTTTGCAACTCTATTTAGACCTGCAAGCTGGGTTGATGAAAACAGTCGAACTGGCTCCCTTCTACCCTGAACTCTTTTCATTGATTGATCTGCGTTTCAAGCACTGGGGGTATCTGGCCTCGAACCAACGCATCGAAATCGTGATCTTCTGGCAAGGTTACCAGGAGGCGTTGGCAAAGCGGGCAAGGGACGCCGCGGCTGCAGCCCATGAAGCCCTCGTCACGCCGGATGGGTTCCTGACGGATGGGGATCCATCATGAATCTTGGTGGTGTGGGTTCTGCATTTGCCTCCAACTTTCGATGCTGGTCCCCTGGGCGGCGGCAGTGGTCGGGCACGTTTACCTTCAGCTCCCCAATCAGGCCTGCTTAGCAGATCAGCGGATTCATGCAGTAGAATCCGCCCATGCACCGCATCCTAGCCATCCTCCTCATGCTGCTCGTTCCGCTCCAGTTTGCCTGGGCGGCGGCCGAGAGCGTCGACGGTCACTGGGGGGAGGATGTGGTGGCCCTGGGCTTTCACGTTCATGACACGGATCATGATCACCAGCACGAATCCGATCCTGACAGCGATCATGACGGGCTGTTCGGGCTGAACCAGATCCCTGATCACGGTGAGGACGGACATCATGACGGCGGGCACTATCACCCCCTGTTCAGCACGCTGATCATCAATCCCGATCTAAATCTCGGCGACCCTCCACCTGGTGTTCGCCCCGTCCGGCCACCTGCCGCCTTCACGTCTCACATCCCCCCGCTGTTCGACTGGCCTCCATCGGTTCTGCTGTAGAGCCGGCAGGCCCGTTTTCTCCAGGCTGCTTCGCGCAGCCGTCGCCTTTCATCGCCTGCCGGTGACCTCGACCCTGTCATTTCGTCACGAGGAATCCGATGCGACACCTGCTATGCATGGTTTCGCTCGCGCTGCCGCTGGCTGCGTGGGCACAGACCAATACGCCCCAATCTGCACCCCAATATCGCTCGCTGACCGAGGCTGATGCCGTTCGCCTTGGCCTTGCACGGAGCGATCTCTCCAGCCTTGAACGTGGAAGCGTTGAGGTGGCCGAGGCGGATGCCCTGGCCGCCGGCCTTCCGCCCAATCCCACGCTGGGCTACAGCCGTGATGGCGGTCGGCGTGGCGCCGATGCCACCGAGCAGACCTGGCTGATTGCCCAAACCTTCGATGTGTCCGGGCGTCGCGGACTGCGCCGGGAAGCCGCCGGTGTGCGTGTGGATGTGGCCAGCGTCGGTAACGCCCAGCGTCGCAAGGAGATTGCCGCCGAAATCCGTTACCGCTTCCACGAAGTGCTCCTCAAGCAGGAGACCATCAGTTCGACCGAGGCCTGGACCCGGCGTTTCGCGCGCGTCGAGGGCATCGTCGACAAGCTGGCCCGTAGTGGCGAAGCCTCCGGCTATGACCGCCGTCGTCTTGCCCGCGAGCGCCAGACCGCCCAGGCGCGTCTCAGTGTCGAGCAGGCCGATCTCGAACGGGCGCACGAACGTCTGGCTGCCCTGATCGGCACGCCCGGCGCGCCTCTCGCACCCGTCAGCGGCGTGCTGCCTCCGGCAGGCTTACCTGCCCTTGACCAGGCTCTGGGGGGACTTGAACGGAGGCCGGATCTGCAAGCCCTTGCCCGGCGTGCCGAAGCGGCCGATCTCGACGGCCGGGCTGCCTCCCGTGGCTGGGTGCCGGATATCACCGTTGGCGTCGGCCCCAAGTACACGGATAACGGTGTCGGCCGGGACACGTCGACCGTCGTCACCCTCTCTATTCCCCTGCCGGTCTTCGATCGCCAGCAGGCCGGTGCGCGCAGGGCGATAGCCGATGCACTCAGCGCTCGCTCGGAATACGCCTTGATTCGTGCCCGCGCGGAAGGCGATCTGCGTGGCCTGCACCGCCAGGTCGAGCGTCTGAGCACCGCCGTGGCTGATTACCGCACGCGTG
>NZ_SDKK01000034.1:0-32442 GCF_008107625.1 Zoogloea oleivorans | reverse complement strand
GACCGAGTTGTTCGTGGAGTTTCCCCGCCTCGTTGTCGGCGAGAAGTCGGCCTTCGCTGCCCACCTGACCCAACTGGCCGACTTCAAGGCCCTGGCCACGGGCACAGTGAGCGTGATTCTCTCCGGTGGTGGCCAGCCGGATGAAGTCTTTTCCACCCGCGCGCCAACCCAGTCGGGCATCTTCAGGCCGGAAGCCGAGCCCAGGCTTGCCGGACAGCGAGAACTCGAGATTGAGGTGGTTACCGCAGCCTTCACCGTTCGCCATCGCCTCGGCCCCGTCACGATCTACCCTGACCGGAAGAGCGCCGATGCGCTTGCTGCGGAGCACGAGGAGGGCGGCATTGGTTTCACCAAGGAACAGCAGTGGAAAGTGGATTTCGCTACTGCCGAAGTAACGCGGCATGCGATCCGTCCCGCGATCGCCGCCACCGGCACGCTGCGTGCCCGACCGGATGGCGAAGCCCTGCTGACGGCGCCGATGTCCGGCCAGGTGCAGCCTTCCGGCACTTTTCCGCAGCTTGGACAGGTCGTGAAGAAGGGTGACATCCTCGCCTACCTTTCACCGCGCCTGGGCGGCGACACTGATCTGGCATCGCTCCAGGCCAATGCCCGCAAGGCCAGGGTGGCGCTTGATCTGAGCGCACGTGAACGTGCCCGCATGGAAGAGCTCTTCAAGGATGAGGCCGTGCCCGAGAAACGCGTGCTCACCGCCCGTGCCGCTGAAGCGTCGGCACGGGCCGAGCTCGACGCCGCACAAGGGCGCCTTGGCCAGTACGGAGGGAGCGCCGGCGGGGTACCCCTGCGTGCTCCGGCTTCGGGGATCATTGCCGATGTACGCGTGTCTCCGGGCGCCTTTGCTCAGGAGGGCAGCTTGCTTTTTCACATCGTTGATCGCCGCATGCTGTGGCTGGAACTGCGGGTTTCCGAGTCGGAATCGGCCCGGCTCGCTGCGCCGAGTGGTGCCAGCTTCCGGGTGGAAGGCATCGAGAAGAGTTTCGACATCGTGCCGGGCAGGAATGGCCGCCTGATCGCCACGGGTGGGGCCATCGATACGGCAACCCGCACGGTGCCGGTCCTTTTCGAGTTCCCCCTGCCAGATGAACGCTTGCGTGTCGGCATGGCGGTGAAAGCGGAGGTCTACTCCGGCGCAGCCCGCGAAGTGATCGCTGTTCCAGGCTCGGCGGTGATCGACGAGAGTGGCGTCCCCCATGTGTTTGTAATGACCGGCGGAGAATCCTTCGAGCGTCGCCCGGTACGGGTGGGCACCCGCGAAGGTGACTGGGTGGAAATCGTTGAAGGCCTTGAGCCCGGCCAACGGGTGGTGTCGCGAGGCGCCTATCTGGTCAAGCTTGCCGCCACCAAGACTGGTGAAATCGGCCACGGCCATGCGCACTGACAGGGCACGATCATGATCGGACACATCATTGCGTGGTCGCTCCGCAACAAGCTTTTTGTCGTGCTGGCCGGCGTATTGCTGCTGGCCTGGGGGGGCTGGCAGGCTGCCCGCACACCGGTGGACGTTTTTCCGGATCTCACCGCACCGGCGGTAACGGTCGTCACCGAGGCGCACGGCATGGCGCCGACGGACGTGGAGAACCTGGTCACCTTTCCCATCGAAACCGCACTCAACGGTGCCCCCGGTGTGCGTCGGGTACGCTCGGCCACCAAGATCGGCCTGTCGGTGGTGACCGTCGAGTTCGAGTGGGGCACCGACCTCTACCGGGCTCGCCAGGTGGTGGCCGAACGCCTGCAACTGGCCCGTGCCACCTTGCCGCCGGATATCCCGGCGCCGGCGATGACGCCCGCCGCATCGATCATGGGGGAGATCCTTTTCATTGCATTGGTTTCCGACAAACACAATGGTCTGACCCTGAAGAACGTCGCAGAGCAGGTGCTCAAGCGGCGGATTCTGGCCGTCCCCGGGGTCGCTGAAGTGCTGCCTATCGGTGGTGACACCCAGCAGTTCCAGGTGACGGTGAAGCCCGAGCGTCTGGCCGCCTACAAGCTGACGCTCGACGAAGTGGTACTAGCGCTACGCGAGTCCAACCAGAACGCCTCAGCCGGCTTCTACGTGGAGGCGGGCCAGGAGTACCTGATCCAGGGCCAGGGCCGGATTGTCGTGCTGGACGATATTGCGGAAACGGTCATTACCGTCCGCGATGGGCAGCCGGTCTTGATCCGTCACGTCGCCGAAGTCGGCATCGGGGCTGCGCCAAAGCGTGGTGTTGGCTCCCATAACGGCAAGCCGGCGGTGGTGCTGGGCATCCAGAAGCAACCCGGGGCCAATACGCTGGAGCTGACCGATCGGCTTGACCGCACCCTGGCGGACATCCAGGCAGGCCTGCCGGCAGGCATGAAAATCGAGCGCCACATCTTCCGCCAGGCGGATTTCATCGGCACCTCGATCGACAACCTCCTCGTCGCCCTGCGCGACGGGGCCATCCTGGTCGTTGCCATCGTCTTCGCCTTCCTGCTGTCGGCTCGCGCCACGCTGATCACCCTGGTGGCCATCCCCCTGTCGCTGGTCGCTGCCATCCTGTCGATGAAGGCACTCGGGGCCACCATCAACACCATGACCCTGGGCGGCATGGCGATTGCCCTCGGTGCCCTGGTGGACGACGCCATCATCGTGGTGGAGAACATCGTCCGGCGTCTGCGGGAGAACCTGGCCCAGCCCGAAAGCGAACAGCACACCGTTCTGCAGGTGGTTTTCGATGCCACCCGGGAGATCCAGGGCTCCATCGTGTTTGCAACCCTGATCATCATGCTGGTGTTCATGCCGCTCTTCTTCCTCTCCGGTGTGGAAGGCCGGCTGATGGTGCCGCTGGGCTTTGCTTACGTTGTCTCCCTTGCCGCTTCGCTGCTGGTGGCGATCACCGTTACGCCGGTACTGGCGGCGCTTGTCCTGCCACGCTCGAAGATCGTCCGCCAGAACGTGGAGCCGCGCTTTCTGCATGCCATCAAGGGCGGCTACCGGCGCGTGCTGGACGCAACGCTGACCCGCTGGAAGGGGGTGACGCTGGTCAGTGTGCTTGCCTTGGTGGCATCCCTGGTTGCATTGAGCTTCGCAGGCCGGGCCTTTTTGCCGGATTTCAACGAAGGGACGCTGACGGTCAGTACCGCCACGCTGCCGGGCACCGCGCTGGAGGAGTCCGATCGCCTGGGCCAACAGGTCGAGCAGATCCTGCTGTCCCATCCTGAAGTGGTCGCTACCGCCCGTCGAACCGGCCGGGCCGAGGGCGATCCGCACGCGATGGACGTGTCTGCGTCGGAAATGGAAGTGACTTTGAAGATGCGGGAGCGCAGCAAGGAAGCCTTTCTGGCCGCGCTACGGGCCGACCTCGCCAGCATCCCGGGTACCCAGATCGTCATCGGTCAGCCGATTTCCCACCGCATCGACCACATGCTTTCGGGCAACCGCTCGAACATCGCGGTGAAGATATTCGGCCCCGAGCTGCCTGAGCTGCGTCGCCTGACCGGCGAAATCAAGGCTCTGGTGCAGACGGTTGACGGTGCGGTCGATGTTTCGGACGAGCAGCAGGGCGATATTCCCTTCCTCACCCTGCGCTTTCGGCGGGATGCCCTGGCCCGTCATGGCCTGTCCATCCGGCAGGTGGCGGAAACCGTCGAGATGGCCTTTTCCGGGATGGCGGTGAGCCGTGTCCAGCAAGGCCAGGCCAGCTACGATCTGGCGGTGCGCTTCGATCCTTCGGCGAAGGCCAATATCGATGCGATCCGCTCTACGCTGGTCACCACGGCCAGCGGAGCGCGCATCCCGCTTTCGGCCCTGGCCGATATTCGCAATGACCGGGCGCCGTACTACATCACGCGTGAAAACGTGCAGCGCAAGATGGTCGTGATGGCCAATGTGGCCGGGCGGGATCTGGCGAGCGTGGTGGACGACATCCGGCGCAATGTCGCGGCCCAGGTCAAGCTGCCTGCGGGCTACCACGTGGAGTACGGTGGCCAGTTCGAGAGCGCCGAAGAGGCCGGCCGGACACTGCTGTTCCTGGGCGTGGGCGTCATCGTGGGCATCTTCCTGCTGCTCTTCGTCGCTTTCCGCACTGCCCGGGATGCGCTGCTGGTGATGCTCAACCTGCCGCTGGCCATCATCGGTGGCGTGATCGGGGTGTTCGCCGCCGGTGGCGTGCTGTCGGTGGCGTCGATCATCGGCTTCATCACGCTGTTCGGCATCGTCACCCGCAACGGCGTGATGATGATCGCCCACATCCATCACCTGGTGGAGCACGAAGGGGTTGGCGATGCCACCGAAGCCGTCAGGCGCGGTGCCGAGGAGCGCCTGGTGCCCATTCTGATGACGGCCCTGGCTGCTGGTCTGGCGCTGGTGCCCCTGGCCTTGGCCGCCGGGCAGCCGGGCAGCGAGATCCAGTCGCCGATGGCCATCGTCATCCTGTTCGGGCTGGGCAGCTCGACGCTGCTCAACATGATCGTCGTGCCCGCGCTGTACCTGCGCTTCGGCGCCATCCACAAGCGCCTGGAGCAAGGCCCAGCTTCACCCCTGCAACGCAAGGATGTCGTATGAGCACCACGACGCCCGCCGTCTGGCTGGCCCTGCTGGCCGCGGCCCTGTTCGGCGCCAGCACGCCGTTCGTCAAGCTCCTGATCGGCGACGGCTCAGCCCTGGTGCTGGCCGGATTGCTCTACCTGGGCAGCGGCCTGGGCCTTGCCGTGGCTCGGCTACTGCGGGATCGGGGCTGGCAGGCGAGTGGACTGTCGGGTGCAGATTGGCGCTGGTTTGGAGGCGCCATCGGCTTCGGCGGTGTGCTCGGCCCATTGCTGCTCGTTGTCGGGCTTGGCAGAACAGGCGCAGGTACCGCTTCGCTGTTGCTCAACCTCGAAGCCGTGCTGACCGCGGTGCTGGCCTGGCTTGTGTTCCGGGAGCACGCCGGACGTCGGATTGTTGCCGGCATGGGATTCATTGTCGCCGGTGGCATTGCGCTTTCCTGGCAGAACGGAGAGGCTGGCCGGGGTGACTGGATCGGCCCGGCTGCGATCATGGGCGCCTGTCTGTGCTGGGCCATCGACAACAACCTGACCCGCAAGGTGTCTGCGTCCGATGCGTTGTTCATTGCCAGCGCGAAAGGACTGGTGGCGGGGGCCGTCAATCTGGGGCTGGCCCTCGTTCTTGGCCAGGCCCTGCCAGCCTGGCCGCTGGCCGGCATGACGATGAGTGTCGGTTTGCTGGGATACGGTCTGAGCCTGGTGTTTTTCGTGCGGGCGCTACGGGAACTGGGCACATCCCGGACCGGCGCCTATTTCTCCACCGCGCCGTTCGTCGGTGCGGCCGTGAGCATTGCACTGCTGGGAGAGCCGACTCCACCACCGTTCTGGATTGCCGCGGTTCTGATGAGTGTTGGCGTATGGTTGCATTTGACCGAGACTCATGAGCACGGGCATGTGCATGAGCCGCTGGACCATAGCCACGCGCATATTCACGACGAACACCATCAACACAGCCACACTCCGGCGTGGGATGGGCGGGAGCCGCATACCCATCCCCATCACCACATACCGCTAAATCACAACCATGATCATTTTCCGGACATCCATCACCGGCATGGACATTGAGCCTGCGGAGCTAGTGTATTGAGGTCGCAGATGGCATTGAAGCAGACACCAGCACCTTGTCCACTCGGTTGCGATCCATGTCCATGACCTCAAAACGCCAGCCAAGCACCTCGAAGTGATCGGTTGGCGCGGGGACACGGCCAAGGGCATGCATGATGAAACCGCCCAGTGTGTGGAAGGAGTGCTCATCCTCGCCCGGCAGATCGTCGACGATATCGAGAACTGACTTCAGGCGTTCGACACCCACATCCCCATCCATCAGCCAGGAGCCGTCCTCCCGTTGCAGCATGTCGCGATCCTCCGGGGCCTCAGGCACCGACAGTTCGCCGACGATGGCGGCCAGCACGTCGGTCAGCGTCACCAGGCCCTGCACATCCCCATACTCGTTGATGATCAGCGCGAACTGGAGGCGTGCCCGACGGAAGCTTTCGAGAAGCTGCGTAGTGGTGACGGACTCAGGGACGTAAAGTGGCGGGCGAAGCATCGACTCCACATCGGCCGTCGTGATTCCATGACCCGGAAGCACTTTCTTGAGCAGATCGCCGGTCTGAAGGACCCCCAGAACATGGTCCAGACCACCACGGCACACCACCAGCCGCGAGTATTCGGTCTCGATGATGCGCTGCCAGACGGTTTCCTCGTCTTCATCCAGATCGATGACCAGCATGTCACGGCGCGGGGTCATGATGGACGAGATGCGCTGTTCGTCCAGACGCAGCACATTGGAGACGATTTCCTGCTCGCTCTCATGGAAAACGCCGGCCTCGGCGCCTTGCTCCATCAACACCTTGATCTCGTCGTCGGTCACCGGTGGCTCGTCCTTGCGCTTGGCGCCCAGGAGCCGCAGGATGCCCGAGCAGGAACTGGACAGGATGACCACCAGCGGATGGGTGATCCGGGCCAGGATCATCATCGGCCGGGCCACCAGCGAGGCAATGCCCTCGGGAGCCAGCAAGGCAAGGCGCTTGGGTACCAGTTCGCCCACCACCACCGAGAAATAGGTCAGGCCAACCACGGTAACCGTCAGGGCGATACCCTTTGCGTAGGGCTCCAGCAGAGGAATGCCGACCAACCAGGCAGCCAGCGGGTCAGCCACCGCCGCTTCACCGATTGCACCGTTCAGGATGCCGACCAGGGTGATGCCGACCTGAATGGTGGACAGAAAGCTCGACGGTTCGTGGTGCAGCGAGAGAGCCGCCTGGGCACCCAGACTGCCGTCGTCAGCCAGATTTTGAAGCCGGGACTTGCGGGACGAGACCACGGCGATCTCGGACATGGCAAAAATGCCATTGATGACAATAAGCAGAAAAACTAGAGCTAAATCCATGAGGCAAGCCGCCCTACGTTCTTGAAAAGACGTGCGGCTTTGGAGTTGGGACGGGCGCTATTGTAACGAGGTGCTGCCGAACGGCGTGTTGGGCACGGATTGCAGCCTGAGTCATTGGGTATCGATTTCGCGAAACGCTCGCCACAACGCCAGATCGTAAGCAATTTTGAGTACGCCACAGGCCACCAGTGGTACGGCCAGCCAGCCGGTGGCAAAGAGTGCGCCCCCCAGCGCCGGGCTAACTGCTGAGGCGAGGCTGCGTGGTACGGTAGTGAAACTGGCGGCGGCAGCTCTCTCTCCCGGCGTCACCACGGCCATCACGAAGGCGCTTCGGGCCGGTACGTCCATCTGGGACATGAGCGAGCGCAGCAGCAGCAAACCGAGCGCCCACTCCATGCGCGGCGCAAAGGCGGCGGCGATCAGGCACAGGCTGGCCGGGATGTGGGTGAACACCATCGTGTTGACCAAGCCGATCCGCCTGGCCAGCCGGGGCGCCGCCAGTTGCGAAGCCGCGCCCAGCAGCCCGGACCATAGGAAGAACATCCCGGCAGCCCCCAGGGACAGCTCGAAGCGCTGGAACAACCACAGGGCCAGCAATGAATTGACCACCAGCCCACCGGCGAAGGAATCCACCGAAAACAAGGCGGCGAGCCGCAGCACAATGCCGCGGGACGGCCCAAGCGGTTTGGGCGGCACCCGTTCCTCATCGGCCTGTGGCTCGGGCAGGCGCCGATAGAGAAGCCACACCATGGCGCCGACCAGGCCATACAACGCGAACATCGCGCGCAACGCATCAAGGCGAGTCAGGTCGGCGAGCAGCACAAGTCGATCTGGCACGCCTGCCGCCAAGGCGCCCAGTGCCGCGAACAGGGCACCGAGCAGGCTGTAGCGGGCGAACAGACCCGTACGCGCCTCCCCGTGGGCGGCTTCAGCCAGGCGGGTATGCTCCAGCGGCAGGAACACGCTGACATCGCCGGAACTTGGGTTGAGCGTGCCGACGAAAGCAATCAGGAGCAGCGGCCAGAAGCTCGACCCAAGGGCAAAGGCAAATCCGGTCGCCGCCATCAGCACCGCCGCGCCAAGCAACAGACTTCGGTGGTGAACGCGGTGCCCCCACGCCCCGACTGCCAGGGTCGCCGCAGCGGAGCCGAGCAAGGTGGCACTGGCGATCAACCCCACCTCCCAGGTGCCGAAGCCCAGGGCCAACAAATAGACCGGCAAAAGGATTGCCATGTAGCCGTCAGCGAAGGCGCGCAGGGCACGCCCGACGAGCACAGGGCGTATCGAAGGCTCCGTTCCCACCGGCAGGAGCCAGCGTAAAATCACTTTAGGCCCAGGAAACGAGCGACCTTCTTGAGCGGCGTATCCGCACACCAAGCGTAGAGCGCATCGTAAACCACCATCCCGTGCCCAAGCATTTCGTGGTCGTCGGCAAAATTGAGGGACAAGCCCTTCGAGATGGCCAGGAGGCCGGCCGCCTCCCCGGCCAGTTCGGGCTGACCGCAGTCGGCAGCGCGCACTATGAGTGCGAGTTTGTCGAGGGCTACGTCCGCGATCGCATACTTGGCGATGAAGGCATCGAAGCTGCACCGATCCCCATGATGACCAAGTTCGACACCGGGCACGTCGTAGGGGATCGCCCCGGTCTCCGCCGCAATCCGTGTCACGTCACCGGCCGGCACGTAGAGGAATTCCGGAGCTTCATCGACGAAGCGCGCCACCAGCCACGGACAGGCGATCCGGTCGATCTTGGGGCGTTCACGGGTAATCCATTTCATGGTTTCACTTCCTTCGGTTGGATGGCCAGGGGTGTAAGGGAGCCTGACAACGCCTCGTAACCGTCCCTGAACAGTCGCACCTCACGGCCGCGTTGTCGGATCTCGTAGCATTCTTCGGGACTCGCCGGCCGGCTCCAGGTCCAGCACAAGTTCTGACCAGTCACTTTCCAGTTGCCGCGGGCCGGCTTGCCCATGTCCGTACCGGTCAGTCGTCCATCCCGGTGAAACTGATTGGCAAAATGCACCTCATCGCCCAGGTTCTGATCGGCGAAGAGCGCCCGCAATTCACTTCCACGGACCGGGCGCCAGGATTTTTCCAGCCCCGCAGCATCCGCTCCGCCGGCCCAAGCGATGCCGAGCAGGAGCAGCCAGGTCGCGCGGAAACGACCCGCAGAACCCTTCAAACTCTTGTCTTTGATGCGGCGTCTATCCGTGCCGCCACGGCATCCCACTGGATGTTCTTGAAGAATGCGTCGATGTACCTGGCCGCGGCCGCACCGTAGTCCATCTGGTAGGCGTGCTCGTACATGTCCATCACCAGCAGCGGAAGGGTCGCTGCCGGACCATGGGCGTGATCGGCCAGCCAGTAGTTCTCCAGTTGGTGGGTATGGATGTTGTAGCCGAGCACCACCCAACCGGAACCGCCGCCGAGGCCCGCACCGATGCGCCGGAACTCGGTTTCCCAGGTGTCGAAGCTGCCAAAGGCGTCGGCGATGATCTTGCGTTCACTCGCCCCCGCCTTGCCGTCGCCCCCCAGGTTGTCGAAGTAATACTCGTGGAAGACGACCGAGCCCGTGCGCAGCAGGTGCTCGCGCTTCAGCTCGTTGTAGATGAAGGGCGGCGTGTCCTTGTTGGCGAGGGCTTCGGCGAGGTGCTTTTTGACAACACCCAGCGCCTTGACCGAGCCGCCGTAATTGTTTTCCCAGTGGGAGCGGATCAAGCGCTCTGACAGGCCATTCAGCTTTGCAGGGTCGAAGGCCAGGGGCTTGAGCGCCGTCTGGCTCTCGAAGGCGGGCAGGATGGACATGGCAGCTTTCTCCGCTTGGGCATTGGCGGCATGGGAGGTGCCGAGGGCCGCTGCCGTCGCGGCTGCAGCATGTAAAACAGCACGGCGTTTAGGGTCGAAGGCTTCGGTCATGGGGTTCTCCGGGCGATGGGTTTCAAAGCAGGGTCTTGATGAGCAGGCCGAGCACGGCGCATGCGGCGATGACCTGGATCACGCTGCGCTTGTAACGGAACAGGGCAATGGCTGCCGCCAGGGCGATCAGCGCGGAAATCCAGTCGAAACTGCCGGCAAAACCCTTCGGCCACAGCACGTGATAGCCGAAGAACAGCGCCAGGTTGAGGATCACGCCCACTACGGCAGCGGTGATGGCGGTGAGGGGTGCGGTGAACTTGAGATCGTTGTGGGTCGTCTCGATCAGCGGCCCGCCGGCCAGAATGAAGATGAAGGATGGCAGGAAGGTGAGCCAGGTCACCAAGCTGGCCGCCACGGCACCGGCGAGAAACAGGCTGTCCGGACCAAAAACCGCCTTCACGTAGCCGCCGATGAAGCCGACGAAGGCCACCACCATGATCAGCGGCCCGGGCGTCGTTTCACCCAGGGCCAGCCCGTCGATCATCTGGGTGGGTGTGAGCCAGCCGTAATGTCCGACAGCCCCCTGATACACATAAGGCAGCACCGCGTAGGCGCCGCCGAAGGTCAGCAGCGCGGCCTTGGTGAAGAACCAGCCCATCTGCGTCAGGGTGTGGTCCCAGCCGTAGCGGGCAGTGAGCAGGCCCATTGGAATCGCCCACAACAGGGCGCCGATCACAGCTACCCGGAGCAGCCCGGTCCAGCGGAAGCGGGCATGTTCCGGCGTCGGCGTGTCATCGTCGATCAGCGCCCGGCCGAAGGACTTGTCGGCCTTGCCATGCCCGCCACCGGCCTTGAACTTGTCGGGGGCAACCCGTCCGCCCACGTAGCCGATGAGCGCGGCGACCGCGACGATGGCCGGGAACGGCACATCCAGCGCAAAGATCGCCACAAAGGACGCGGCGGCAATCGCCCACAGGGCCTTGTTCTTGAGTGCCCGACCACCAATGCGGTGGGCAGCCTGCACAACGATGGCGGTGACTGCCGGCTTGATGCCGTAGAACAACCCGGCCACCAGAGGCATCTCGCCGAAGGCGATGTAGACCCACGACAGGGCAATCAGGATGAATAACGAGGGCAGCACGAACAGCACCCCGGCGACGATGCCGCCCCAGCTTCGGTGCATCAGCCAGCCGATGTAGGTGGCGAGTTGCTGGGCCTCGGGGCCAGGCAGCACCATGCAGTAATTGAGGGCGTGCAGGAAGCGGCGCTCGGAAATCCAGCGGCGGTTTTCCACCAGTTCCTGGTGCATGATCGAAATCTGCCCGGCCGGTCCGCCGAAGCTGATGAAGCCGAGCTTCAGCCAGAAAACGAAGGCTTCCCAGAAGCTGACCGGCGCGGGTGGCGCGTCAGGACTCACTTCAGGAATGGTGGTGGCGTGGTTCATTTTGCGGGAGTCGCTTTCTCGAAGGAGGCCAGCAGGCCATCAAAGACCGTGCTGGCGAAGTTCAGGAGTTGATCGTCATCGCCAATGGTGTCCCGCAGGCCTGCCAGGGCGCTCTCGATACCCACCGATTCGGGGGGCTGCACGCCCCCCACATCCAGGAAATGCACCAGCGCCCCAAGCCTTTGCAGCGCGGGGGTTTCGAGGCCGAAGCTCGCCAGCAGGACTTCAAAGGTGACCCGAACGCCGACGTGACTGAAAGTCGCACCGTCGAAATCGAAACCCAGGGCATCGGGCGGGCAATCGGCAGGCGACGCCAGCCACAGCAGGTGCGCATCCGGATCGATGAAGCGGCGGATCAGCCATGCGCTGGCGAGGCGGTCCACCCATGGACGACAACGGGTAGCCCACGTCCGGCCGAGGTACAGGCCAAGCGGCAGTTGGGGAATCGTGCCGGCGACGGCATGAGGTTCATCTGGAGACAAGGCCCAGCCTGCCTGCTGCTCCAGATCCTGCAAAGCCGCCTCGGCCTGGCGCCGGGCCTCGCCGGGGAAGAAATCAATTTCAGCGAGGCCCGCGAAGGTCTTGCGTAGCTTGCGTGCCTGCTTGAGGGTGTCGGCCGCGGTCTCGGCAGCAAGTCCTGCATGCGCCTTGCTGATGTCGGCGAGCAACACCGCATAGTCCTCACGGCGGTCAAACAGGCTGACGAAGGCAGCGCCATCCGGCTCTTCGACACGCAGGACAAAAACCGTGCCGCCGGCACCCAGGATGTCGGTGGCCACGGAATCGAGCGTATTGCGGCAGGATTCCCGTTCAGGCATCAGATACACGCCGTCACGCAGGACGGCGGCCCCTGATGCCTTGAGCGCCCGCCAGGCCCGCATCCGGGCCGTGGCGTTCTCGGTGGGAAGACTGGTGATAAGCGAGAGCCATTGAGTCATGTCGTCTACGCTACATCTTCGTTGATGTGGTTACAAGTAAATTTTGATGGGCAATGTCGCGGCACAGGAAGGAAGGATAGGGATGGCTACACTGCACTTTTCGCTGCATGTATCCCTGCATGACTTATTGACGATTTTTAGTTTTGGTCATAAAATTCGCCATAATAATTTTTCATAATTCTGGTGATTCTTGTGAATAAATCTGAAGGGGTGGGCGAATGCAAGGATCTGGAAGATGATCTCGCCAATTTGGCAAGACTCGCTGCCGCGGACTCTTGTGAAGACACACGACTGCTGTTGGCGAAATTGGTTCGTAAGTACCGGCAAGGTCGCCCTGAGTTGGCTTCACGCCTGGATCAGTCACTAAAGACAACACAAACCCGATCGGCTGGGAGTTCTGTGCTTCGACGCGGAGTGTCGGTGAGCGATGACCGGGAGATCCTGCTGCCTGTTGACGGAGATTCCCGTCTGCCGCTGATTCGTGTATTCGATGACCGAGAGGGATTGGCAGCACCCATTCTTCCCGTAGGGGTAGGCGATGCGATCAGAGCGATCATCCATGAACGTCAGGAGTCAGAGCGCTTGGCTGCACGGGGTATTAGCCCCACTCGATCGGCCATCCTGGTCGGTCCGCCTGGCGTGGGGAAAACCCTGTCTGCCCGCTGGATTGCGCAGTCGCTCGGAAAGCCGCTGTGGGTCCTTGATCTGACGGCGGTGATGAGCAGCCTTCTGGGAAAGACCGGAAACAATCTGCGCATGGCGCTTGATCATGCCAAGAAGCATGCGGCGGTCCTTTTGCTCGACGAAATTGATGCCATCGCGAAGCGTCGGAGTGACGAATCGGATATCGGTGAGCTCAAGCGTTTGGTTACCGTCATGCTTCAGGAGGTTGATCAGTGGCCGGACAGCGGCCTGCTGCTTGCTGCCACCAACCACCCGGAATTGGTGGATCCCGCGCTGTGGCGTCGTTTTGACTTGGTCGTGAAATTCGATGCACCAGATGCGAAATCAATCGCCGTCGCGATCGAGCGTTTTCTGGGCGAAGACCGGGGGCTCTTCCAGCCCTGGATCGATGTGCTGGCTGCAGGCTTCCAGGGGCAATCGCTCTCCGATGTGGAGCGAAGCATCAATGCGCTTCGGCGTGGCTATACGCTGGAAGTCGCCCCCGTCGAGAGGTTGATCTCGTCAGTGCTGGGGCAAAACCAGGAAATGCTCAGTAAGGCTGAACGGTTGCATTTGGCCATTGAACTCGCCAAAGCTGGACAGCATACCCATGTTCAGATAAGCCAGATGACGGGTGTTGCCCGCGATACGATTCGCAAGCATGCGGGGCCGTCGCCTCGTAAAGGAAGGGGGCTCAAGTAAATGACCACGCGATACCTGATTGGCCGGGCAGAGTTGCTGACGTACCCCATTGAGGCACCCAAGAAAGCCCCAAGCAACAAGGCCCACCCTTACACGCTTGGTGAGGCGAAGCAGGTCATCGTCCCTCAGATCGAAGCTGCCAATGTGCTGTTTCAAGAGCTTCCGGGCAAGGCGTGCGTTGATGATCTAGCCGTCGCGCGGCTGGTCTTGCATCCCGCCTATTTAGCGAAGTCGTTTTTCCCCAAGCAGCTCTTCGATCAGGTGGGGCTCACGTCAGTGGGGTCGCGGACTCGCCGCATCAAACCACGACGGCAGGTGCTAAAGAAGGCACCAGCCGAGGCCGACACCACAGAGATATTCGTTGCGGGAACGCGCTCTGCCCTCAAGAAGTTCCCGGCCTTCGCCCGTAGCCTGAATGAGCAGATGCCGGTTGGGGAGCAGTTCGCCCAGCTCGAAAGCTTTGCCGCAATGACTGCCGCCGACCGGCTTCAGCTTGAGGGCACAGAACTTGGGCACGTCTTCGAGGTCGGCCTTCACCTGCCGCCGGACGGTGACGCGGGCTACGTCCGGTCACTCTTTGCTGACTACGCCAAGGACTGTGGATTTCTCGTCAACGGGGAGTTTGGGTTCGAGGCTGGTAGGCTGCTGTTTATTGCCGTGGAGGGCGACGCGACAGCGCTTGAACGCTTGGCTCAATTTACACTGGCTCGGGTGATTCGACCGATGCCGCACCTGCGAGCCGCGCGCCCCGTCACAAGGAGCCAGCCGCTCTCAGTACCGTTTTCTCTGCCAAGCGCCGAGCCGCTTTCACGGGAACCCAAGGTTGCCGTGTTGGACGGAGGATTGCCCGTTGAGCACGTTCTCGGTCGATATGTTCGTCGCTATTTTCTTGCTGACGAGCATGCACTGGATGTGCCCTCATACTTGGAGCACGGTCTCGGTGTCACCTCAGCACTCCTTTTCGGTCCAATTGAACCCGAAGAGGTTGCGGCGCGTCCATATGCCCCCGTTGACCACCACCGAGTGCTCGATGCCAAAGTGGAAGGTGAGGACCCCTACGAGTTGTATCGAACACTTGGACATGTGGAAACGGTTCTGCTGTCCCGTCAGTATCAGTTTGTGAACCTGAGCCTGGGGCCGGATCTGCCCGTCGAGGATCAAGATGTCCATGCGTGGACTGCTGTCATCGACAGCATCTTGAGTGACGGGGAAACCTTGATGACGGTGGCGGTCGGCAACAACGGGGAGCGCGATGAGGCCTTGGGGTTCAATCGGATTCAGGTGCCCGCAGATAGCGTCAATGCCTTGTCGGTTGGCGCGGCGGATCGTTCGGGCGCCGAATGGAAGAAGGCCGCATACAGCGCGATAGGGCCAGGCCGGAGTCCGGGACGACGCAAGCCTGATGTCGTTGCTTTCGGCGGAGCCCCGAAAGAGTATTTCCATGTCGCAGCACCCGGACTGAAACCGAACGTGGCGGCGACACTCGGAACGAGCTTTGCAGCGCCACTGGCATTGCGGTCCGCCGTGGGCATCCGAGCCATCCTGGGTGATCCCGTCCATCCTCTGACGATCAAGGCCCTTCTCGTACATGGTTGCGATAGTGCGGACGATCACGATGTGCGGCAGGTTGGATGGGGGCGTGTTCCGTCCGACATGAATCGACTCATTACTTGCGGAGAGGGTGAGGCTCGGATCATTTATCAGGGGGAGCTGAGGGCTGGGAAGTTCCTCCGTGCCCCCATTCCGCTGCCTGAGTTTCAGCTAGAAGGAAAGGTCCGCATTCGGGCAACCTTTTGCTACGCGAGCCCGGTTGACCCTCAGGACGCCGGCGCTTACACCAAGGCTGGGCTGGGAATCACTTTTAGGCCGAACCGTACAAAGCAGGCAGCCGGCAAGAAAAACGCCGCGTCGAAGACATTCTTTCCTAAAGCTGTGTTCAGGACGGAGGAGGAGTTACGTTCGGATCTCGGGAAGTGGGAGACTGTTCTCCACGCGGAAAATGGCTGCTTGGGTAGTAGCCTTCTGGAGCCCGTCTTTGATGTGCATTACAACGCTCGTGAAGCGGGTGGTGCAGCGTCGGGGGCTCCCTCTATCCGCTACGCGCTTGTTGTCACAGTGTCTGCACCGAAACATCCTGAACTGCATCAAGATATCTTGAAGGCCCATGCGGTCTTGCAGGCACTTGAGCCTCAAGTGTCGCTGCCGCTGCGAACCTAAAGAGGGGGGGATTTCTGTGAGGCATGCATATTCACGGGTTACTGCCCCTGGAAGCAGTATCGGCTCACGTCGTAGATGCTCACCTATGAGTAAGGTCGGATACCCCGGAGTTCACTTTGCGTACCCGTACGGGCGACCCACAAGACGGCCTCGACGAAAAGCCGGTTGTCCGCTGCGGTATGCCCCGGATCGCTCGCCTTGCCCGGCAGCCATCCTGCAATCCGCTCATATTGATCGTCACGCAAGCACACACGCACCATCCTGAGTCTGCCCAAAAGTCAGAATAGGACCACAAGTGGCGCCGGGTGAACAGCCCCCTGCGCAACCGGCTGAACGTAAACGACTTTCTGGGCTGGTCAGGAGAGCATCATTTCTCGGGGGGGATTGTCAACAGACCCTAGTATGTGCATGGATATGTCTGCGTCACGCAAACACCCCTGCCCGCGACCGCGCGAGGAAGGGGTTTGGGGTGCAGTGGAACGGAAAACCGGGTTAGGCGCTTGTCATTGTAAAATGATTGGCATCCCAGCCAGCAAAGCTGGTCAGTTCATGAAAAGAAAAAAATCGTACGCTAAGCCTCGTCGGGCATCTGTAGCGGATTGATATACAGACGACATGCCGCAATGCAGTAAATACGCGGAGCGGTATGCTGATATGATTATCTTGCGAACTGCGGCAACCGGCCAGTTCCAGACATTGAGGTCAGTTGCTCCATTGCGGCCATTGGTCGAGCCAAATACTCAATACCAGTCGGTCATTCTGTCAGAACGACCACCGATGCCCATGGTCATGATCGACATAGCACCTGTGCAGTTACCGGCTATACAGTTCACGCCTGCCGATGCATCTTCCCGATCAGGTACCCCCGTTGTGTTTTGGAACTACAGATCAGCCCAAGCATGGACACATGCAAAGCTCTCGGTCAACGCAGCTCGACCAGCAGGTCCTGGGCATTCACCGTTTCCCCGGTGCGCACATGAATGGCATGCACCACTGCGTCGCGCTCGGCGCTCAGCATGGTTTCCATCTTCATGGCTTCCATCGACAGCAGTGGGTCGCCCTTGGCCACTTTCTGCCCGACCTTGACCGCCACCGTGACCACCATGCCCGGCATCGGTGCGCCCACGTGTTTGGGGTTGCCTTCTTCCGCCTTCGGTTTGGCCTTGACCGCACCCAAGCCGGCCTTGTGGACCCGCACCGTGCGCGGCTGGCCGTTGAGTTCAAAAAACACCTTGATCTTGCCTTCTTCGTCCACCGTGTCCGAGCGTCCGGTCTGGCGCACCACCAGGGTTTTGCCCTTGTCGATGTCGATGGCGATTTCTTCGCGGTCCAGCAGGCCATAGAAGAAGGGTGAAGTTGGCAGCAAAGACACGTCGCTGTAGTCGCGCCGATGTTCGGCATAGTCCTTGAAGACCTTGGGGTACATCAAATAAGAGGCCAAGTCGGTGTCGCTTACCTTGCGGCCAATGGCGTGTTCAGCCTCTAGCCGTTTGGCCTCCAGATCCACTGGTGGCAAATGGTCGCCGGCGCGGCCTTGCATCGGGGCTTCACCGCGCAGCACTTTCTTTTCCAAGGGTTTGGGGAAACCATCCGGCGGAAAGCCCAGCTCGCCCTTGAACAGTGAAATCACCGACTCAGGGAAGGCAACCTCACGCGCCGGGTTGCTGACATCCTGCGGCTTGAGGTCGTTGGCGACCATGAACAGCGCCATGTCACCGACCACCTTGGAGGTGGGTGTGACTTTGACGATGTCTCCAAACAGGATGTTCACGTCGGCGTAGGCCTTGGACACCTCGGGCCAGCGGTGCGCCAAGCCCATGGCGCGCGCCTGTTCGCGCAGGTTGGTGTACTGGCCACCGGGCATTTCGTGGTTGTAGACATCTGAGGTGCCTGAGCGCATATCAGCCTCAAACGGCACATAGGCACGGCGCACGCCTTCCCAGTAATGCGACAGGGCTTGCATGGCAGCCAAGTCCAGACCGGGGTCGCGTGCTGAGCCGCTGAGTGCTGCGGCAATTGAGCCCAGATTGGGCTGAGACGTCAAGCCGCTCATGGCATCCAGCGCGCCATCGACCGCATCACAGCCCGCATCAATCGCCGCAAGCACCGAGGCCGCCGATATGCCGCTGGTGTCGTGGGTGTGGAAATGGATCGGCAAACCGACCTCTTGCTTGAGCACCCTCACCAACTCGAACGCAGCACGCGGTTTGCACACACCGGCCATGTCCTTGATGCCCAGAATGTGGGCGCCGGCTTTTTCCAGCTGTTTGGCCAGGCCGACGTAGTATTTGAGGTCGTACTTGCTGCGCTTGGTGTCAAACAGGTCGCCGGTGTAACACAGCGCACCTTCACACAGGGCACCGGTCTCAATCACCGCGTCCATCGCCACCCGCATGTTGTCGACCCAGTTGAGGGAGTCAAACACGCGGAACACATCGACGCCATTCTTGGCCGCCTGCTGGACAAAGTAGCGCACCACGTTGTCCGAGTAGTTGGTGTAACCCACCGCGTTGCTGGCACGCAGCAGCATCTGGAACAAGATGTTGGGGGTGGCTTCGCGCAATCTGGCCAGGCGCTCCCACGGGTCTTCTTTCAGGAAACGCAGCGCCACGTCAAAGGTGGCGCCGCCCCAGCACTCCATCGAGAACAGTTGCGGCAACATGCGGGCGTAATGCGGCGCAATGGCGGTCATGTCATCCGAGCGCATGCGGGTGGCAAACAGCGACTGATGCGCGTCGCGCATGGTGGTGTCGGTCAGCAGCACCTGCGGCTGGTCTTTCATCCACTGGGCAAACTGATTTGGGCCAAGTTCTTTCAAGCGGTCGCGTGTGCCTTTGGGAATCGGAGCGGTCAGGTCACACACTGGCTTGATCGGCAGTGACAGCGGCAGCTGGGGCAGCGTGCGGCCTTTCATCTCGGGGTTGCCGTTGATGGCCACATCGCCCAGGAACTTCAGCAAGCGGGTGGCGCGGTCACGGCGCTTGACAAAGTTGAACAACTCTGGCGTGGTGTCGATGAAGCGGGTGGTGCATTCACCCGAGCGAAACAGCGGGTGGGCAATGACGTTTTCAAGGAACTGCAAGTTGGTGGACAGGCCACGCACGCGGAACTCACGCAGGGCGCGGTCCATGCGGGCGGCGGCTTCGTCCGGTGTGTGGCCCCATGCGGTGACCTTGACCAGGAGAGAGTCGTAATACGGGGTGATCACGGCACCGGCGTAGGCGGTGCCGGCATCCAGGCGGATGCCAAAACCCGCCGCGCTGCGGTACACCGCGATCTTGCCGTAATCGGGGGTGAAGTTGTTTTCCGGGTCTTCGGTGGTGACACGGCATTGCAGGGCGTGGCCGCGCAGGCTGATGTCTTTCTGGAACGGAATGAAGGAGTCATCGTCACCGACCTTGGCGCCTTCGGTGACACGAATCTGCGCCTTGACGATGTCGACGCCGGTGACCACTTCGGTGACGGTGTGTTCGACCTGGATACGCGGGTTGACTTCGATGAAGTAATACTTGCCGCTGTCCACGTCATACAGGTACTCGACCGTGCCGGCGTGGCTGTAGTGGGCGGCGCGGGCCAGACGCAGCGCGGATTCGCACAGCTCCTGGCGGGTGGCTTCATCCATGTACGGGGCGGGGGCACGCTCCACCACTTTCTGGTTGCGGCGTTGTACCGAGCAGTCACGCTCAAACAGGTGCACCAGGTTGCCATGTTTGTCACCCATGACCTGCACTTCGACGTGGCGGGCGCGGCGCACCAGTTTTTCCAGATAGACCTCGTCGTTGCCAAACGCGGCCAGGGCTTCGCGTTTGGCCAGCTCCATCATCGGTGCCAGGTCGGCTTCGGTTTCGATCACCCGCATGCCACGGCCACCGCCGCCCCAGCTGGCCTTGAGCATCAGCGGGTAACCCACAGTGAGCGCCATGGCTTTGGCACCTTCAATGTCATCCGGCAAGGCACCGGTGGCGGGCACAACCGGCACGCCGGCGGCAATCGCCACGGCACGGGCGGCCACCTTGTTGCCCAGGGTGCGCATGACATCGCCTTTGGGACCAATGAAGGCGATGCCAGCTGCGGCACAGGCGTCGGCAAAGTCGGGGTTCTCGCTCAGGAAGCCGTAGCCGGGGTGAATCGCGTCGACCTCGGCTTCTTTGGCGATGCGGATGATGTCGTCAATGTCGAGGTAGGCTGAGATTGGCTTTTTACCGGCACCCACCAGATATGACTCGTCGGACTTGAAGCGGTGCAGCGCAAAGCGGTCTTCATTGGAGAAGATGGCCACCGTGCGGATGCCCATCTCGGAGGCTGCGCGTAGCACCCGGATGGCGATTTCGCTGCGGTTGGCGACAAGGATGCTTTTGATTTTTTTCATGGCGAATTAGAAAAATTTGTGGGTCAGACCACTTGCGCAGCGATGAACTCTAATCCCAACTGATTAGAAAACGGAAAGGGACGCAGGTGCCGAAACACCTGCGTCCCAGAAGGCTTGAACTGGCAGCGCGGTTGGTGCCTCAGCACGGGAACCCGCAGTGGCGCAAGCTTTGTGCCTAGCAGGCTGCTAGCGCCCCAAATCTTTGGCGGTGACGCCGGCGATGCCCCAGTTTTCCTTGGGCACCTCGGTGATCCAGACGCGCACGTTGGCGATGGGCGCACCCACGGCTTCCACCAGCGCGGCGCTGACTTTTTCGATCACGGCGCGCTTTTGCTCTTCGGTGCGGCCTTCCATGAGGTAAATCTGTGCGAACGGCATGGTCTGAATCCTGTTACGTCAAAGTTAATAAATTAAACAAAACGGATGCTGGTGCTGCCCATGCCTTGCACACGGAGGGTCACGTTGTCACCGGCCTGCACCGAGACGGCTTCGGTGATGCCGCCGGACAGGATCAGCGTACCAGCCGGAATGAATTCTCCGCGTTCGCCCAGGTGGTTGGCCAAGGCCGCAATCGCCGCTGCTGGATGGCCCATCACGGCCGCACCGGCACCAAAAGCGACGGGCACGCCATTTTTTTCCAGCACGATGCCGACCGTGCGCAGGTCGGCACCCATCACACGCATCGGTTGGCCACCCACGACAAAACGCGCCGCCGAGGTGTTGTCGGCCACCACGCTTTTGAGGTCGAACTTGAAGTCGCGGTAACGGCTGTCGATCACCTCGATGCCAGGCATGACGAAGTCGGTGGCGGCCAGCACGGCTCCAATGTGGCAGCCGGGGCCACGCAGGTCGGTCTTGGTGACAAAAGCAATCTCGGGCTCGACCTTGGGATGGATCAGCTCGCTCACCTTGCACTCACCGCCATCAGGCACGGCGTAGTCGTCGGTCATGAAGCCAAACACCGGCGTGCTGACGCCCATTTGCTTCATCTTGGCGTGTGAGGTCAAACCGGCCTTGAGGCCAATCACGCGCAGACCACGCGCCAGTTTGCGCCGACGGATTTCGTCCTGAATGGCGTAGGCGTCGTCCCAGTCCATGTCGGGATGGTCGTCGGTGATTTTGGTGGTGTCTTGTTGCTGCAGTTGGCAGCCTTCCAGGCGGTCAGCCAGGGCGTTGATGGTGTTGTGATCGAGTTTCATAAGGTTCTTGCAAATGTTGAGTTGAGGTCCGCACCCGAAGGCAAGGCAGACCGGGGCATTGTTGGAGCAGCGAAGGCGCCGCTCCAACAAAGTCTGATGCTTAGGCCGCTTGGCGCTGGCGCGCCAAGGTCATGGCGGTATCTTCAATCATGTCTTCCTGGCCACCCACCATGCCGCGGCGTCCCATCTCGACCAAGATGTCGCGTGCGCTGACGCCATACTTCTTCTCGGCCCGTTTGGCAAACAGCAGGAAAGAGCCATAAACCCCGGCATAACCCAAGGTGAGGGCGTCACGGTCAATACGGATCGGGAAATCCATGATCGGCACCACCAGGTCTTCGGCCACGTCCTGGATCTTGTAGACATCCACACCGGTGCTGATTTTCATGAGGTCCAGCACCGACACCAGCACTTCCATCGGCGTGTTGCCAGCTCCCGCACCCAAGCCGGCGGCGGCCGCGTCAATGCGCGTGGCACCGACTTCAATGGCGGCAAGCGAGTTGGCCACGCCCATGGCGAGGTTGTGGTGGCCGTGAAAGCCGAGCTCGGTCTCGGGCTTGAGCGCAGCACGCACCGCGCTCAGGCGGGCTTTTACGCCGTCGGGCAGCAGGTGGCCGGCCGAGTCGGTCACGTAAATGCAGTTGGCACCATAGCCTTCCATCAGTTTGGCCTGGGTTACCAGCTTCTCGGGGCTGGCCATGTGCGCCATCATCAAAAAGCCCACGGTGTCCATGCCCAGAGTTCGGGCCTTTGTGATGTGCTGTTCACTCACGTCGGCTTCAGTGCAGTGGGTGGCCACACGGATGGTGGATACACCCAGGTCTTTGGCCATCATCAGGTGATCAACGGTGCCGATGCCGGGCAGCAGCAGGGCCGAAATCTTGGCCTGCTTCATCAGCGGGATAACCGCGCCCAGGTATTCCTCGTCGGTGTGTGCCGGAAAGCCGTAGTTGACGGACGAGCCGCCTAGGCCATCGCCGTGGGTCACTTCGATCAGCGGAATGCCTGCGTTGTCCAGCCCGCAGGCGATGCTTTTCATCTGGTCCAGCGTCATCAGGTGGCGCTTGGGGTGCATGCCGTCGCGCAGGGTCATGTCGTGCAGGGTAATTTTTTTAGCTTGTGTCATGGTCGTTCTCCAGGGTGGGGTCAGGCTTGCACGGGTTTGAGCGTCAAGCGACCCGCGATGATTTCTTCGGCAAACATCTCGGCCGTGCGGGCGGCAGCGGCCGTCATGATGTCGAGGTTGCCCGCGTATTTGGGCAGGTAGTCACCCAGGCCTTCCACTTCCAGGAAGACCGACACACGTTTGCCGTCAAACACAGGGCCGTTGACCAACTTGTAGCCGGGCACGTATTTCTGAACTTCCTTGATCATGGCGTGGATCGATTCGGTGATCTTGGCCTGGTCCGGTTCGGTCTCGGTCAGACAATGCACGGTGTCGCGCATGATCAGCGGCGGCTCGGCCGGGTTCAGGATGATGATGGCCTTGCCTTTTTTCGCACCACCCACCTTCTCGACCGCGCTGGCGGTGGTGCGGGTGAATTCGTCAATGTTCTTGCGCGTACCGGGGCCGGCGGATTTGCTGGACACGGTGGCAACGATTTCACCGTAGGCCACGGGTTGCACGCGGCTCACCGCTGCCACCATTGGGATCGTCGCCTGGCCACCGCAGGTGACCATGTTGACGTTCATCTCACCTTTGCCAACATGCTCGATCAGGTTCACTGGCGGCACGCAAAACGGGCCAATGGCCGCCGGGGTCAGGTCAATCATCAACGCGCCCAGGGCGTTGACCTTGCGGCTGTTTTCTGCATGCACATAGGCACTGGTGGCGTCAAAGACGATTTGCACACCATCTGCCACCATGTGTGGCACCAGGCCGTCCACGCCCTCAGACGTGGTTTTGATGCCCATTTCGCGGGCGCGCTTGAGGCCGTCTGAGTTGGGATCAATGCCTACCATCCAGACAGGCTCTAAAACCTTGCTGCGTTGCAGCTTGGCCAGCAGGTCGGTGCCAATGTTGCCGGGCCCGATGAGGGCACATTTGATTTTTTTCATAAAAATTCCTTCAGTTGAAATTAGATAAGAGAGCGCACCACACCGCCTTCGACGTGCAGGGCGGCACCGTTGGTGGCGGCAGAGCGCGGGCTGCAGACATAGGCCACCATGGCGGCCACTTCGGCGGGCTCGATAAAGCGTTGTAACAACGATGTCGGGCGGGCAAATTTGAAAAAGTCGTGTTCCGCCTGTTCCAGCGTCTGGCCGGCATCACGGGCCAGGGTGGCAAAGAACTCGCCCACGCCTTCGGTTTTGGTCGGGCCGGGCAGCACGCTGTTGACCGTGACGTTTGTGCCGGTACAGGTTTCAGCCAGAGCGCGTGACACCGACAACTGAGCCGACTTGCTCATGCCGTAATGCACCATCTCAGCCGGCGGGCAAATGCCCGATTCGCTGGAGATGAACACGATGCGGCCCCAGTTGCGGGCCTTCATGAGCGCCAAGTGGTGGCGCGACAAACGAACACCGCTCATCACGTTGACTTCGAAAAAACGCAACCAGTCCTCATCGACAATCTGCTCAAAAGGTTTGGGCTCAAAAATGCCCAGGTTGTTGACCAGAATGTCGATCTCACCAGCAGCCTCGAGCAGTTGCTGGCAACCGGCAGCGGATGACAAATCGGCGGCCACGCCGTCTACCATCGCGTCCGCAAACTCGGACTGGATGCGTTCGATCGCGCTGGTCAGCCTGGTTGGGTCGCGGCCATTGAGAATCACATGGACCCCTTCAGCCGCGAGTTCGCGCGCGGTGGCCCAGCCTATGCCGGAGGTCGATCCGGTGATTAAGGCGCGTTTGCCTTTAAGCAAAAGATCCATTCAAGTTCCTGGTCAGGTGTAGCCGCGGGTAGGCGGATACAAAAAAGGTTTCAGCCAGGTGGTCAAGCGCGGGGCCACCACCCAAGTCATTAGCAACACCACCAGCATCGTGATGACCATTACCCGCGGCAGCAGCGGCCAACCGGTCAACAAAGGTGCGACCGTCAGGAACAGGATGTACACCGTCGGACAGATGCCCAGCCAGGTGACTACCGCCACTTTCCATCGTGGAGGTGGCTGGAGGGCAATTCCGGCGGGCGGGGTGAACCAGTGGCCCAGGCCGCTGACCTCACGCAGTTTGGTGCTGCCCAGGGTGTGCGGTGCAATGGCGGCCAGCCGCGCCGTGCGCTCGGGCGAGGTCTGCCAGGTTTGCAGGTGTTCTGGCGTGTCAAATGCAAACACGGTGTGGTAAATGTTGCTTTCCTCGTCGTCGCCTTCGGGATCAGGGCGCACCAGTTGGCCGCCCAGATAGCCGGGAAACGGTCGGGCAGCAGCAGTCATCGCTTCGGAAGCCTGCTCGAAAGCGGCCTCGTGACCCGGCTTGACGCGGCGCGACACCAGCACGGTGACGGCGCTGGCAGCTTGAAGAAGCGTTGTGGCCATCGCGACTCAGGCAGTTTCAGGAGAAACGCACTGAGCAGTTGCCCAACCCGCCAATCGACACGCGGAAGTTGTCGCCCGCTTTGGCCGGCGACATGGCCGCCAAAGCGCCCGACAAGATGACTTCACCCGCTTTCATGCCGATACCCAGTCGGCCCAAGGTGTTGACCAACCAGGTGACTGCATTCACCGGCGACCCAAGGGCGGCTGCGCCCGCACCGGTGCCGATGATTTCGCCATTTTTCTCCAGCACCATACCGCAGGTGGACAGATCAATATGGCGCGGGTTCACGGCGCGGTCACCCAGCACAAAGACCCCGCACGAGGCGTTGTCCGCGACGGTGTCCTGGATCTTGATCTTCCAGTCGCGAATGCGGCTATCAACGATCTCGAAGCAAGGCATCACACATTCGGTGGCGGCCAGCACGTCGGCGTTGCTGACGCCAGGCCCCATCAGGTCTTTTTTCAGGATGAAGGCGATTTCACCTTCGGCCTTGGGCTGGATGAGTGTGGCGATGTCGATCGACTGGCCTTCGTTGTAGATCATGCCGTCGAGCAGATAGCCAAAGTCAGGCTGGTAAACGCCCAGCATATTCATCACGGCAGCAGAGGTGACGCCAATTTTCTTGCCTACCACACGCTCACCCGCCCGCAGGCGCCGTGACAACATACGCTGCTGGATGTGGTAAGCGTTCTCGATGGTGATCTCGGGGTGACGGCTGGTGAGCGGGTCCACCACGGTTTGTGTGCTCATGGCGTGGTAAAGCTCATCGCCCAGGGTTTCAATTAGTTTTGCATCCATTTCGGTTCAGCTCGGTTGGTTAATTAGAAAATATTGATCTTTCAAGCCTCTAGCCCTTATTAAATAAGCGCAATAAGCTATCAAAGTAGTAGTTTTTACGAATCTTTCAGGCAGCCCATGCGTCTTCCTCAGCCAAGAAATTCCCGACCAACTGCGCAAAACGTGCCGCATGCTCAATTTGCGTCCAGTGACCGCAGCGCCCAAACACATGCAACTGTGAACGTGAAATCAGCGCGTTCAGCCGGATCGAGTTTGACAAAGGCAAGACTTGGTCTTCGCGACCATGAATGATCAGAGTTTCGTGTGGCAGTGCTTGTATATCCGCTTCAGGACTTGCCAGTGATGCCACCCAGCGCTGACGCGGTGCGGGGAACATCGACGAAAAAGCTTCCTGAAATCCCGGCTGGATACTGGCGTCGTAGCGCAGTCGTGCAAGTTCATCGGTCACCAGTCCGCGGTCAAAGGCAAAGATGTCCAGCAGCTTGCGCATGTTGTCAAGCGATGGCGTATAGCCCCAAACGGCATCCAGGCCAGGTGTCAGCTCAAACTCGACACCAGCGGCCCCCATAAGCACCAGGCGGCGAACACGCTGGGGGTGACGAATGGCCAGTGCAAGGGACAGCGCACCACCAAAGGAGTTGCCAACCAGATCAACCTGATCAAGCTTCAGTGCATCCAACAGGCCAATGGCTTGCCTGACCCAGGCATGCATCGTGTATGCAAAACCATCTGGCCGTTCTGTAAAACCGAAACCCACCATGTCGGGTGCAATGACCCGAGCCTGTTTGGCCAGCGCAGGCATTGCCAGGCGCCAGTTGGCCCACGCGGTCACGCCCGGGCCGGAACCGTGAATCAACAGAACCGGGAAGCCGGTGCCCACATCATGGAAGTTGGTGCGGATGCCCGCAGCAACAATCGATTGTGCAATTTCTGGATTGGATGTTGTCATCATGTTCAGGCCTGAATCAAACCTTCTGCGCGCAAGGTGGCCTGAACGGCATCGCGGGAGGCCACCCGGGCCGAAAAGTGTTGCAACGCAGGCCATGGCGCCAAGTCCACACCCACATAGCCAGCCCAGCCCAAGGTAACAAACAGGTAGATGTCGGCGACAGAGTAGCTCTCTCCAAGCAAATAGGGTGTCTTGGAAAGTTGTGCTGCTGCTGTCGCCAAGCGGGCATCCAAAGTCTTGCGCGCCGTAGCCTTGGAGTCAGCGCTGGCATCGGGATTGAACAGCGGGGAAAAGCTTTTATGAATCTCGGTGGAAATAAAGTTAAGCCACTGCTGTAGTTGATAGCGCTCAAACGTGCCGTTGAGCGGCGCAAGTTTTTTGCCAGCCGCTTGGTCAGCGATGTATTGCACGATGGAGGGGCCTTCGGTGAGCGTGCGACCATCGTCGAGCTGCAAGCAGGGCACATAGCCGCTGGGGTTCGCTGCAAAGTAATCGTCACCAGCATCGGTTTTCTTGGTTTTGAGATCGACCTTGACCAAGTCAAAGTCCAGACCGGCTTCGCGCAGGGCAATGTGGGGTGACAGCGAGCAAGCGCCAGGAGAGTAATAAAGCTTCATGGGAGTTTCTTACAAAAAAATTGGGGGCTCAATTAATTAATACTTGATCATCACGTTGCGCAGTTCGGTGTAGAACTCCAGCGAATGCAGGCCACCTTCACGCCCGATACCCGACTGCTTGGAGCCGCCAAAGGGCGTGCGCAAATCACGCAGGAACCAGCTGTTGATCCAGCACAGACCCACCTCGATTTGCGTTGCCAGGCGGCTGGCTCGGCTGATATCCTGGGTGTGGATAGAAGTGGCCAGTCCGTAAGGGCTGTCGTTGATCATATTGAGCACCTCGTCTTCGGTTTCAAACGGCTGGATATGGCAGCATGGGCCAAAAATTTCTTCACGAACAATAGGTGAGCTCTCGGGCAGGCCGGTCCAGATGGTGGGTTCTACCCAGCAGCCGTCTTTCAGGTCATCTGGCATATTGGGAACGCCGCCACCAAGAACAATATTGGCACCTTCTGCCTTGGCTTTGGCGTAGTAAGAGAGCACCTTTTTCTGGTGGATTTTGCTCACCAGCGGGCCAATTTTGGTATCGGCATCGAACGGGCGGCCGGGCTTCATGGCCGCGGCGCGCTCTTTCAGGGCGCTGACGAATTTGTCAAAAATCGGTCGCTCCACATACACGCGCTCAGTGCCCAAACAGACTTGGCCGCAGTTTTCAAAGGCAGAGCGGGTCACGGTGGTCAGAGCGTTTTCAAAATCACAATCAGCAAACACTACCGCCGCGTTTTTGCCACCCAGCTCTAAGGATACCGGGCGAATGCCATCAGCCGCCGCTTTCATGATGGCGGTGCCGGTTTTGGTCTCACCGGTAAAGGTGATGCCGTTGACACCTTGGTGGGCGGTCAAGAACGAGCCAGCCGAATTGACCCCAAAGCCATTGACCACGTTGTACACGCCGGGTGGAACGCCCACCTTGTTCATCACTTCGCCCAGCAGCGTGGCGGTGCTGGGGGTCGATTCCGACGGCTTCACCACCACGGTGTTGCCACAGGCCATGGCAGGACCACATTTCCAGGTCATCAACAACAGCGGCAGATTCCAGGGACAGATGATGGCGATCACGCCGCGCGGTGTGCGCACACCGTAGCTTCGCGCAGTTTTTCCGTCAGGGGTGCGCATCTCGAACGACTCGGTGGAGACGTTCTTGATGGTGTCGGTAAATATCTTGAAGTTGGCAGCACCGCGCGGGATATCGATGTGCGAGGCCAGGTGCGCTGGCTTGCCGGTGTCGGCAATCTCGGCTTGCAGGAAGTCATCAAAGCGGTGGTTGATCTCGGCCACCAGACCGTCGAGCATGGCGCAGCGATCTACCACCGAGAGCTTGCCCCAAGGACCCTTCAGCGCGGCGCGTGCGGCGACCACGGCAGCATCCACCTCAGGTTGGCCGGCCTCATACACCATGCCAATCAGGCTGTTGTCGACCGGGTTGCGCTTCTCGTAGGTCTTGCCACTGACATTGGTGACGTACTGCCCGTTGATGAAGTTCTTGATTTCTTTCATGATGCACTTTCCCTAAAGTGGCGCTTTGGCAAAGCCTTGCGCCGATAACGTTAAATAACTTTCATGGCCCCAGTCGACTACCGCCAAGGGCCAGGAAAGTTAGCTACTTAACCCGACGGCCGTCAACCCGGCCTGAGCACAAGCCGCATCCTGCTCGGCAGACCCTCCCGAGACACCGATACCGCCTAACAAATGTCCACCATCACGGATTGGCAAGCCGCCACCAAAGACCACCAGACGTGGCCGCAGTGGCATCCCCAGCCGCAAAGCCTCATCGCCTGCAAGAATACCCATCCACTCGGAGGTCGGAAAACCAAAGCTGGCAGCGGTGTATGCCTTGTCGATGGCAATCTCCACTGAGTGAAGAAAAGCCCCCGGCATGCGCAGGAAAGCCACGAGCACGCCTGCTGAATCCGTAACGGCGACGTTGATGCGAATGCCAAGTTCGCTCGCGTGCGCTACCGCAGCCTGAACGGCCGATGCAGCGGCTGCGACCGAAATGGCATGCACCTCCACACTTGAAACGTCAAATCCTTTCATCATTGCGTCAGACGACTCAGGTGTACACCTCGGTGAAGGACGGTACAAGATCACCCGTATGGTAAAAAATACCGCTTCCCAGATGAGACTCGTCCCATGTGGTTACGGGGCGGTCGCGTTGAGCCAGGTAACCCAGACCAGCAAAAGTTTCGTTGCGGTTGCCACTCGGATCAAAGAAGTAAATGGTCTCGCCACGCGTGATTCCGTGGCGTGTGGGCGCCACGTCGATCCGTGTCTTGGTTTTTGCCATCACGTCGGCCGACTTCAAGATGTCATTCCATGAATCCAGGAAAAAAGCAATGTGGTGCAAGCCCATGCGCGGACCGCCGACAAAGGCGATATCGTGTGGTGTGGTGGTGCGTGCCATCCAGGTAGCCGCTTGAATCGCGCCGTTGGGGCCCACAACCACCTGCTCAGTGAGAAAAAAGTCCAGCACATCGGTCATGAACTTGGTGTTTTCAGCCACCTTGTTGATGCCCGTCTCTGGATTGAGCTCGCACATCAACAGGCAGTGGTCGAGCCAGTGCGCGCCGGCGCCCGTGATGTTGTCTGGCCATGGATCGGGGTTGTCAATTCCAACCTCGGTACCCACGTACTCTTTCATCGCGTAAAGTCGCATTTCGTGACCGCTTGGCAGGTTGAATTGAAGCATGCGACCCATTGATGGCAAGGTGCCTTCTTCCAGCATGGCTGTTTTGATGCCGTAGGCCTCAACCTTCTTTTTCAACTCGTCAAGGTCGCTGTCCTTTTCGACCTTGTAGGCCACATGATTCAAACCCGCCTGGTCAGAGGGCGTGAGAATCACAGAGAACTTGTCCCACTCGTCCCAGCATTTGAGGTACACGTTGCCATGTTTGTCCTCCATCGTTTTTTTCATGCCCAGCACCTTTTCGTAGTGCTTAAGAGCGGCAGCCATATCCATCACCCGCAGGCTGGCATGACCAATTCTCATAATACCCATTGAAGTCTCCTCTAGGTTAAAACTCAGGCGTTTGCTGTAGCAGCAAACCCTTTGCGAAACGGCTTTTCAAACTTGCCAGTCACCTCCAGCCGGATGGCGGTAACTGGTGCGACACGGCAGGCCAAAGTAAAACCTTGGGTTTCTTCTTCAGCACTGACATGAGCGCGACTGACGGGACCGAGCGGGTGAGTTTGCCCCTCAAGAATGTGAACCTTGCAAACGCCGCAACCACCATTGACACATCCCACCGGGATACCCTTGCGCCCCAAACGCAACATGCCTTGCAGCAGGCTTTCGTCATGGGCACACGGAAATGTTTCGTCTGTTTGCGTGACGTGAACAGGGACCTTGGGGCGGGTGTCTAAAAACATCGTGTGTCCATTCAAACCCGTTTGAACAAGGGGCTGCGCTGCTGGTTGGTGTCTGCGGCCGAGAGAAACTTTTCGGTGTAGATGTCGGGGTCTCCTCGTTTTCAGTGCAATAAGTGACGGTACGAAAAGCTAGCACTGGCGCGGAGGTGGTGTTGGTAGATCGTTGATTTCATTGACTTTCCTGTTCACTTTCAAATCTGCGATTCGTGGCGTCAAACCGTGGTCGGTTTCATCCATTGGTGCCAGTTATCGATGCATTTGGCCGCGAAGGCAGGATTTGGTCAGCATAGCGGTCAACCGGGAAGCGAAACACACCCCGCAAGTTGATGCTCTCCAGCCTGGTGGGCGCAATCTTCCCGATCAGTTCCGGTGGAATGACCTGGCGGCGGTTCGACCAGCGATCCAGGACCGCCTGCATCTGTGAGGTATTCCACGCCATCACGATGTTGGCCATCAGGCTCAACGCATCGGCCACAGCCTGCATTTCATCGACACGTTTGGCCTGCGCCGGGCTGATCCGGCCGGTATAAATGGCGCGCTTGAGGGCGTTAACAGCCTCGCCCCGATTGAGCACCCGGCGCAACTCGTTCCTGAAAGCGTCCTTGACAAAGTAGTCAGCCAAAAACGCCGTACGCAGCAACCGCCCCAATTGCACGCCAGCCTCATAGATTGGATCGCCCTGGGCGGCAGAACCGAACCGCGCAAGAGCTGCCACCGCACTGGCATGTCCGCTCATGACCGAGGCTGCCAGGTGCACCAGACTATCCCAATGCTTTTCGATCAAAGCGACGTCGAAAATGCTGCCCCAGCTGGTCCGCCACCAGCAACGCGCCATAGACCTGCTCCACCGTCACGCCGCCGGGCATGTTGTGGATGGTCTCGCCAGGGGCGCAGGCCAGCTCGGCCACGGCGCGCATCTTGGCGGGGATGTCTTCGGTAATGTCCAGCTGCGCCAGCGTGACGGGCAGGCCCACGGCGTGGCACAGCGACATCACTTCCTGCATTTCCGCGTTGGAGGCGTTTTCCAGCGCCAGTTGCACCAGCACGCCAAACGCCACTTTTTCGCCGTGATAGAAGTGGTGGGTTTCAGCCACGGCGGTCAGGCCGTTGTGCACGGCGTGGGCGGCGGCCACGCCACCGCTTTCAAAGCCCACCCCGCTCAGGTAGGTGTTGGCCTCGACGATGCGCTCCAGCGCCGGCGTCACCACCTGGGCCTGCACGGCCAACATGGCTTTTTCACCCTCTTCCAGCAAGGTGTCGTAGCAGAACCTGGCCAGGTTCAGTGCGGTCTGCGTGGCCGGGCCGCCTGCCATGGTGGCCGCGCTGCTGCGCGATGCGGCACGCGCCTCGAACCAGGTGGCCAGGGCATCACCAATGCCGGCCGCCAGCAGCCGCGCCGGTGCACGGGCGACAATGGCGGTGTCCACCACCACCAGGGCGGGGTTGGTGGGCAGCATCAGATAGCGGTCGAATTCGCCGTCATCGGTGTAGAGCACCGACAGCGCGCTGCAGGGCGCGTCGGTGGAGGCGATAGTGGGCGCCACGGCCACGGGCACTTTCTGGAAAAAAGCCACGGCCTTGGCGGTGTCCAGCGTCTTGCCGCCACCAATGCCGACGATGGCGCTGCGCCCGTTTTGCGTGGTCAGTTGGCACAGGCGATCGACCTCGCCTTGCGAGCATTCGCCGTTGAAGGCGACGATGTCCATGGCCAGCCCGGCCTTGCTGAGGCTTTGGCGGATGGTGTCTTCGGCAAAGCCCAGCACGAACTTGTCGGCAATCACCAGCCAGCTGTCCGCCAGCGGCTTGAGGTAGTCCCCCAGCCGTTGCAGTGCATCGGCCCCTTGTACATATTTGCCGGGCGATTGAATGACGCGGTCCATGGGAACTCCTTCTTGAAATTGCACATTATGGGGTCTCCTCGTTTTCAG
>NZ_SDKK01000024.1:77777-79645 GCF_008107625.1 Zoogloea oleivorans | reverse complement strand
GCCTTCGGGTAATGCGGTTCGATCGCTGCCAGCAAGGCGGCCCAGGGCACGACCGCCTCCATCTCGGTGAGGAAGCGTTCCCGGCGGGTCTGTTTCTTCTTTTGCTGGAAGGCCAGGGAGGCGAAGGTGGCTTGCTTCATGGGAGTACGATGCTTTATGGCTTTAGTATTTTACCGGCTCTGAATTGATCAGAGCTTCCCAAGACAGTAAAATTTATCGTTAATGCATTGCTATGTGGTGCCAAGCTGGTGAAGTTCAATCCATACTCAAGGTATGGGCACGCAATCACTAATGCACTAAACAATGACAACGATTTGATTGACAAAGTTAAGAACAATCCATTCATCAGTCTTATTCGTGATGAATATAAGGAGTTGTGGTCTTCTATAGCAACACTTGAGGCCAGGGAGCTACGCAGTAACGGCACCATCAAGCCACTAACCAGCAGACACAAGTGGAGGGTGTATTTCTATCAAGAACGCAAGATTTTGAATGCTGTTTTGAAGTTTTGTGACGAGAAAAGTATCAAAATCTTTGCAGAACATGATGGTTTTGTTTCAAATCTTCCAGTCAACACAAACGATTTATCAGACTTTGTAGTGTTGGAAACGGGCTACAGAGTCAAATTTAGTGGAGAAGTGTTATCACCAGTCCTTGAGGCATCAGCAATCGCAGAAGAGTTATTAGATGGGATGATCGAACTTGACGAAGCAGTAGATGATGATAGTGACCAAGATGAACCAGAAGACGCAGAGACAACCAAGAAGGACCATACATGGATCATTGAGCACATCAAGAGCATGTAAGGCCACAAGAATCAACTAAGAGGGATCAGGTTAAGAACTGGTCCCTTTTCATTTTATATGTCAACTTGGCCTATCGGCCAGTAACTGATATTTTTTGACGTGATTTCTGTAAAAATTGAAAAAGGCTCTTTTTGATGAAAACATATCAAAACACATCAGAATCTGAACGAAACTTGATGCATTCCATTAGGAATATGATCAAAACTTGAAAAGTGACCAAAAAAAGAAGCAGGGGACATAAGCTATGTTCCTTCCCCCCCCCTTCAAGCACTAATAGCCACTAATTATTTTTTGATTTGATCTTGATGACAACAAGTAGCATTAGACAAAATAATCAATGACAAGAAATATTGATGTGGAGTCCGAAGGACGACATGGAGCGTAGCGACACCCTATTAAATTAACTTAGTGGCATGCATCAACGTCACTAACGACCACAAGGTTGGTGATGTGACATACTTAATTGACAGACTGGTGAAGAGCGGTGTGTTGATTTGCTTTTTTAAGAACCCTGCCATCAGAAAAATATGAAGAAAATATTTGCTGCTTTGTTAATTGTTGGTATTTGTCCGGCAGCGCATGCTGTGAATTGGAAGCTTGTTGGTGACTCCCCAGAAGAAAAGTCATATTTGGATACGGACTCATTTATGACTATCAACGGGTATTGAAGGCATCCCCTTGCACACAACTCCCGCCCCTGTATCCTTGCATGCCAAATAACTGATTTTTGGGCCTAAGGAGTTAGGCTAATTGTCTTGTTGATTTTAATGTGGCGATTGCACTTAATAGAAGTTTTTCAATTAAGTGCTTCTGTGTAACCGATAGGGTGTTTGCTACGGTCAGTAATGCGTCTGCCACATCCTTCTTCACCCAGATAGATAGTCGTTTATCACCTTCAGTGCGTCTTTTGGCACGGTAACGGCTTTGTCGTTCATTTGTTGTCATTGTAATCTCTCCTTGGTTTATATATATTTATCCACCTAATTTTTTAGTGCGGTGCACAAGCACGATATTTAAACTCACGCTCCGCCTTCTCTAAGGAGGGGCGCGCTCTAGACTGAA
>NZ_SDKK01000024.1:76326-77609 GCF_008107625.1 Zoogloea oleivorans | reverse complement strand
ACTTCAGACTTGAAACCGCCAGGGATATAAATGAGAGGTTCCCCAGGGTTTGTTGTAAAGGTAGTGCCAAACAAAGAAGAATGGATAAACTACCAGTCAGAGGGTTTGCTTAAAACTCTTAGTCCAGAAGATGAGTTCATTGGATATTTCTGGCAAATTCTCACCCAAAGAGATGGTGTTCAATGCCATGTTGCGAATATAACGAGGATTGTTCCCAGTGATGGGAATTCTAAGTTATTTTATTATGCAGACGAGGCATGGTTTGATATGGCCGACATAAAAACAACTATTGTTGCCCTGCGTGGTCCAGCATCAAACAACAGGTTCTTGTCTAAAGAATATAAACATTTTGAAACTTGGGATATTGTGCGTAACATAGTTTTCTGATGCGAACTTCTTTGGAGTGTTTGGTTTTTATTATCTGTTATCCTCAAACACTTCTCTGTCTTGAACTTTTGATGTGGATTCAAAGAAGATGGATTTTTGGCAAGAACCAGTCAATCGACCATTGTTTTTCACGATCTTTATTTCAACGACTCCCCGATCTTCTGTGTCGAGGTTGTAGACTTCTTCACGACGTAGAAACAAAATCGCATCTGCAAAATCGAGAATATCAAAGGCTCCCTTGATATCAGCGAGTCTTGATTCATGTAGTGTTTTTCTATCTGCCCTTGGAAGTGCCCCTGCAGCAAGAACAATGGGCACTTGATGATCGTAGGCAAGCTTTGATAGCGATCTCCCAATGCTCTCGTCAGAGCTGTTTTCGGCATCAAGAAAAATGGGGTTGTCGATAACAATCAATGGTAGCTTGCTGTGATTGTTAGACAAGAACGTCTTGCAGTCTTCAAGTAATGCACTAAACGACTTCTCACGGCTAAACGATAAGTAGTAATCTGATAACTCGGTTTTCGCCCTATCCAGCAACGATCTTTGTTCGTCGTTAAGCGTATTCCACTCAATATCATCGACATCAACACGACCGGTGATGTTGGAGAGTAGTCGAACAACTTCAGGCTCTATAGGTCTGCCAGATGTGCAGCAAAGAACGTTTGCTCCTTGCCGAAGAACATTGATGGTTATCGAGCGTAGCGCCGTGCTAACGCCCATGCTTGGTCGACCTGCAACGATGTAGATGTTACCGGGTCGCAATCCGGCAATCCTCTCATCGATTACTCGAAACCCAGTCTTTAGAGCGGGATGGTCAAGGGGCTTCTTTGGTGTCCAGTCCTTCAAAAAGTCATAAGCAGTTAAGATTGTCATTGATTGGCGCGCTCTAGACTGAA
>NZ_SDKK01000024.1:69046-73188 GCF_008107625.1 Zoogloea oleivorans | reverse complement strand
GGTGCAGGTGCAGGTGCTGGGGCAGCTTCAGGTGCGATTTCAGGTGCAGGCTCATGTTGAGCCGATGCGGGCTTTGCTTCTGTTTTTCCTGCTGCGTTAGTGGGGTTTTTTTTAATTAATTCTGCGCCCTTTTCAAGAGCTATTTTCGTGAATACAAATCCGCCAACAGGTAGTGGATTTGCAAACCGAGCAGAGACGATGTGGTGCTCCTTTCCATCTTGATTTGCAAATGAAGAGGTGTAAGTAACCTCGCTTGCGTAGGCTGATAAATCAACCCCATAAGTCATTGGTGTTCCAACTGTAAAGTATAGGTTTTGCACTAATCCCATTTTCTCCTGAAAGGTAAGGTCGGATGAGTCAAGGCCTGCAAAAAATTCGTCTTTTATTTTTTGGCCTTCATCGTTTTTTATTCTGTTTGAAATTTTCGTAAGGAACTTTACGTATTCCTCCGATGGTTTGACGGTGATGGTTGCCTTGCATGTATATTTTGGTGGCTTTTCTGATTGACTAATAGTCTGAATTGTATCGATTTTTACTGAAAAGTTTGCCTTGAGATCCTTGAGGTCGCCCATGTCAACTTTCTCATTGTTTTCACGGCCAAAAAAAACATCTCTAACTAATTCTTGTGTTGCGGAATCTGCGCATTCAGGTAGTTTTCCACATGCGGCAATGCTTAGCGCTATGGGAACTATGACAAAGAGTCCTGTTTTATTCACGACTTCCTTCTTTCTATCACGTAGATTGCTTATTGAACACGAAAACCCCTGAGCGATGTTTAACGACAAAATACATCCGAAGTTTAGTGAAGTATTTCACGTAACTATCCGTTTGGGTTAGCGTAACTTTATTGCAGCAACTGACCGAAATACCACCGTTTTTCGATACGGATGCCGGTACACAGAAATCGTACCGTTAAATGGGGTGTTGATTGCGGTATTGTGTACCTGTAATGTGCACCCCGTTTACGGATCAGAACGGGGGGGGGGCATGGCAACCTTTGCGTATTTGCGCGGCAGCACAGCAGATCAAACAACCGAGCAGCAGTTGAAGCAGATTCTCGATGCGGGTTACTCAGTGGAGAGTGACCGGGTGTACGTCGAACAAGGTGTGTCCGGCAAAGTGCCTGCAATGCAACGTGAGCAGTTCAAGAGATTGCACGATAGATTGTCCATGCAGGACACCCTTATTGTCGCCAAGTTAGACCGTTTGGGGCGGGATACTCTGGATGTGATTTCCACTATCGAGAACCTAACAAGCTTGGGTATCTCAGTGGGTGTTCTTGGGCTGGGTGTGCTGGATCAGTCACCCCAGTCACGATTGACTCTCACCATGCTTGCGGCGATCAGTCAGTTCGAACGTGAACTCATCAGCGAACGGACGAAAGCCAAGCTAGCCCAGTTGAAGTCCGAAGGGGTGAAGCTTGGTAGGCCCGTGAAATTTGATGACGTGGCCCTAAGGGCGCGTGCTGATGACTTGTTCAGTCAGGGGCTCAGTTGGAGGAAGGTTGCTGCTGAATTGGGAGTGGCGTTGTCCACCCTCCAGCGTTTGATGAAGCAGCATTCAACTATGAGAGTTGGTACGGAAAGTTAAGTAGCTTGATTCGGCCGTCAACATCCTTGACCGGCAGGGGAGAGAGATTGACCTTGGGGGCGAGGAAATCATTGATCAGGTGACCGAGGATGTCAGCCTCGACCATCGTTTGAATCTGGTCTCGAAATTTGAATTTCGCCAGTATGTCCTGAACGTTCGGCGAGAAGCCGTTCAGGTAATCAACGAAGTTGTCGCGGAGGCGCTGTCCTTGCCCACTGGCGGTGAGCGTGGCCGAGGGTGAATTCCGACGTGTTGTAGAACGCCTGTCCTGCAACCATCCGCAGCGCACCATCCTGCTCGGCTATGGGCTCCAACTTTGACGGCTATACACCCCTGCAGTGAAAGTTGGAGGGAAACCTCAAACCATGGAGCTTTCGGCCAGTCTTGGCCGTCGAGAAGCACGCCTCTGCCGCCACCTTGGATCGCTACACTCATAGCGGGTCTGAGTCGACGGATGGGTAGACTGCGAAACCTCGCTCCAAGCAAACCAAAGGTGGGCCCGCTACCGTGCTCCATACAGCCAAAAGTCCTATCCATGGGCTGCCGGATGTCATCCATGACCTCCGAAACCTCAGAGAAAACCTGGATCGATTCACCAGTCGATCAGGCATTCAGCGGGCAGGGCCAAGGAGGTGCAATGCTTGTCGAGGCGCTCGTTACGAGATCGCGGCGTATGCCCTGATGGTCGATGGGCAGCATCCCGACCTTCCGGTCGTCGGGTCAGGTTCTGGTCTTAGCGGAGTCAAGAGCGAACCATCGAGATCCTGGTTCTGCGTATCATGATTGGGAGTGCCGGCAAAGCGGAACGTGCAACTTACCGATAAACCACCGGCTGCCTCATTAAAGAGGCGTGGCGCCTTGGTACGTTTGGCCGTAGCTACGCAAGGGCACCTCGGCTAGCCCTCAATGGCTGGATTCCGGAGGGAGGCAGAACCGACCTTGCCGACACTGCAAACACAGTAGCATGCGCTCTGCATTTAATGTTTTTTTACTGGTGGGCTACCATTCCGTACTTACGGTCGTCTGGTCACGTTCTGGTCACCGCCGGGTCCAGTTCGAGCTATCCAGATCCAGGATAAAGTCCTCATCGTTGAGCCGTGGAGAGGCAACCCTTCCGGCAAACAGGTTGAGCACCAACGGAAAACCGGTAAAAATGCAGCTGGCAATGTGGTGATAAAGCTAAGAGCCATGCCCAGTTCGACGTTTTCGATTCCCATCGCCCGCTCCACATCGAATTCCGGCAGGTCGTTGATCTGCAAGCAAAAAGGCCAACCTCACGGGGTTGGCCTTTTTGTTGTCTGGTCACAGGGGGATCGGGTGCTGTTCAGATCCATTAAGCTCTTTCCAACAGGCCGCTCATCGGCCAGAGCTGTCATTCGCCTTCCATGCGTCGTACGGCAGGTATGCGTTGCCAAAAAGACGCTCAGCATTGCCTACGGAAGTCGCAGCGATTCGGTTCAAGCCCCCGGCATCCGGGCAAATCAAGCACAGTACGGGACCGTGAAAAGCGTTTGGTCCTGAACCTGACTGGCGAAGGGCTTCGTAAGGTGCCTTTATTGAAACCAATGACCGGCCATGGCTGCGGCTTGTGCGAATGAAAAAGCCCAGAAAAATCTGGGCTTTTTCAATCTCGAAGCTTCCGATTACCGCTTTCCGGCTACTCTTTTTCCGTCGTGCTTAATTTCGACCCAGGTTCCTTGCTTTCCAGTCGGCGCAAGCTTCGGTTTGCTCTCAACTACCCGACCGGTTAAAGCCCCCTTGGCAGCCACGGTGAAGGCGCCGGCCTTTGCAAGAAGACTAGTAAACTCCGGCCGCGACTGCTTCAGGTACGTCTTCATGCGACGTTCACCAGCTTGCGCGTCGAGAAATTGACCGGTGCGAGGGTTTCGAGCAGCAGACTTCATATGTATTCCCTGTATTTGCACACAATAGCACAGCCAGCGATCAAATCGGCAGCTTCAGGAATTTCTTCAGGCGCACCACCTGGTCGCCGTCGAATTCCTTTCGCTTGAAGCCTGCTTCCATGTAAAAGTCGACAAGCCCAGCCACCGGACGTTCCAGGGAAACCTCCCTGCAGCCGACATGGGCTCCAATAGCATCTAAGAAGCGTGTCATTAGCGCGACGACGACTCCTCCCAACGGATTGCCGGCTGGATTGGCTTCAACGAGGTGAATCGTGGCAACGATGTGCCGATCACTGATGCGACCGAGAGCCAGGCCGCATAGTTCATCTTCAAACCAAAGTGCTGCTTCGACTCGACGCGGCCGCAAACGGAAACGCGCCAGTTCGACGCGCCAATTCCAACCAGGTATGTGTGCTTCTCGATGTTCTGGATAGAGGTCCCGCCAGGCCTCTGCGATCGCTAGCGCCGCTGCCGAGATCTCGGTGAAGCGGACACCTTCGATGCCCTGATCCCGTAAATCGGCTTCCACGCCGCGATATACGCTTTCGCGCAATTCGCGGTAGTAATCCTTCGCCTGCCGGTAGGTTTTCTTGGGTTCGATCATGAAGGAGGGATTGTGCCACGCCCGCTAGCAGGTCGATGCAAAAC
>NZ_SDKK01000024.1:37391-67968 GCF_008107625.1 Zoogloea oleivorans | reverse complement strand
TTTGCATCGGCCTGCTAGCTATCTAGGGCCCAACCCGGGCTGGATCCGGCGTCAAATTCGTTGTTTTGCAACGTGGACAGTCGGCCGTACCCATGCCCCACCTTGATCTCCGGCTGAACGTTCCCATGTTGTGCTGCGACCTGCCATTGGCGGTAAAGGATCATGACCAATGAAAAAGGGGCATCTTCAATGCTGGAGATGCCCCTAAGCTAGCATCTAGGAGTACCCCCCTATATCTCAGCCGGCCTACTTACGACGACCATCAACCTCTTTAGCAACCCCTTTGAACGGTTTTCCATCCTGCTTTACTTCCATAAAGCGGCCGGTGTCAGTATCCCGTTTCGTGTAGTTGCCAGTGCGAGGGTTCTGCACCTGGGTACGATCAGTAACAGAACCCTTTCTGTAGTCGTCTCCTGTGTTTTTCGCCATCACTTTACTCCACTCTTGTTCCAGCTGAGAGCGCCGTGCCCCGTGCACCAAGCATGCACAATCAATATATTGGGGCTAGGCTACGGGAATCAAGAGGTACCGACTTCATTGCTGACGTAGTTCGGCCAGTTTCTTAACAGTATCAAAGGTGGACATCCGGCCTGCCGCTCAGGCGGAAAAACCTCTGAACGTCCGCTTCCTCATCCGGCGAACAGGTGCCCCCGACCCACCACAGCCGTTCCTTCGGCCTATGGGACACACAATGAGGAGAACCAAAGTGACGCTGATCTACAAACGCACGAAAATCTGCGGGCTGTGCAGCTGCTACTTGGACATTCGAGGTTCGAAAGTACCGTTCGATTCCTCGGTATCGAGGTCGATGACCCACTGGAGATATCGGAGCAAACGGAAATCTAGCCGGTGAACTACGACCGCAGCAATATATTCCAAGCGGCCGCTTTCTGGCATTATGTCGATAGAATGCCGTCGGCCGGTAGTTAACATTGGCGAGAGACTGGTGAGTCATTCGGCCTGGGTGAGAAACTGAAAAGCAATCGAAATTGCTGCCGAATTAGCGTGCAGATTGAGAAAACGTCGCTACTGCTGCATCGCTGCTTTGAGAGGGACGACGCGAATGATTCTGACCGACAACGAAACCAAAGTTGACTTGCTCAACAACGAGGCGATTGCGACGACGATCCTCAGTTTGCTGCGGGAGAAGCCAGACCATCCGGTGACGATCGGCGTCCATGGTGATTGGGGCGCTGGGAAATCCAGCGTGCTGGAGATGATAGAGGCCGGGTTCTCGAGCGACAAGGACGTCCTGTGCCTCAAGTTCAACGGCTGGCGTTTCCAGGGCTTCGAGGACGCCAAGATCGCCCTAATTGAAGGTATCGTTGCAGGGCTTGTCGAAAAGAGACCTGCGCTGAGCAAGGCTGCGGGCGCGGTTAAGGACGTTTTCAAGCGGATCGACTGGCTGAAGGTTGCGAAGAGCGCGGGTGGCTTGGCGTTGACCGCCTTCACGGGTATCCCGACGCCTGACCAGATTGGCGCGATCGTGAGCCGTCTGGAAGGGATGCTATCGGACCCCGGACAACTTGCGACCAAGGAGAATCTGAGTTCCGCGATCGAGGGAGTCAAGGCTGTATTGAAGCCCTCAGAATCCAAGAACGTCCCTGAGGAAGTTGACGCATTTCGCAAGGCTTTCGACAACTTGTTGAAGGAGGCCGGCGTTGATCAGCTCGTTGTGCTAATTGATGACCTAGATCGGTGTTTACCAGATACGGCGATTGAAACGCTCGAAGCGATACGGCTGTTCGTCTTCACGGCCCGTACCGCATTTGTGGTGGCCGCTGATGAGGCAATGATTGAATATGCGGTGCGGAAGCACTTCCCAGACTTGCCGGACACGACAGGGCCACGGGATTACGCTCGCAACTACCTTGAGAAGCTGATCCAGGTCCCGTTTCGCATTCCCGCCTTGGGCGAGACAGAGACTCGCATCTACGTCACGCTTCTTTTGGCAGGGGCCGAGTTGGGCGAAGAAGATCCCGGATACAGTGAATTGATCAAGGCGGCGCGCGCACGGCTGAAGCGACCATGGGAGAGCGCGCCACTGGACCGCGCGGCCATAAGTGCGGCGCTTGGTCAGAATGCCAACAAGGCACACAACGCTTTGATTTTGAGTGATCAGATTGGCCCGATTCTGGCGAGTGGGGCCAAAGGCAATCCGCGGCAGATCAAGCGATTCCTCAATACGCTGTTGTTACGTCAGAAGATGGCTGAGGCTCGTGGCTTCGGCGACGAAATCAAGTTGCCGATCCTGGCAAAGCTGATGCTCGCTGAGCGGTTTCTGCCCAGTCTATTTGATCAGATAGCTACTGTTGCGGTGACAGATTCGAAGGGGCTCTGCACAGATCTAGCGATGTTGGAGAAGGTTAACGCCCCCGAGAATTTGAGTTCGGATGCGAAGACCAAGCAGACTGATGCGAGCGAAGCCAAAAGTAGTGCGACACAGGCGAAGGCGGATAGCGCGCTACTGACTGAATGGAAGTCGTCAGAGGCCATCCTTGCTTGGTCTCGGGTGCTGCCTCCCGTGGCAGGCGTCGATTTGCGGCCGTACCTGTTTGCGACCAAGGATAAGAAAGACTACTTCGGGCCTGCGTCGGTGCTGGGCCATTTGGCGGCAGTCGCTGAGAGGCTGATTGGCCCCAAACTCTCCGTTCAGGCATTGGAATCTGAACTGAAGCAACTTGCCCAGCCTGAAGCGGCGAAGTTGTTTGAAGCTGTCCGGGCCAAGATCGTGAGCGGAGACAGCTTTGACACGCAGCCTGCCGGAGTAGACGGAATGGTTGTGCTGGTGAAGGCGCAACCGAGCCTGCAGGGCAGCCTTATTGATTTTCTGCAGGCGCTACCTGCTAGTCGGTGTGGTCCGTGGGTGGTCAGTGGCTGGCAAGGGGCGCTTAAGGACAGCGCTGCACAGGCGCGTATGGCTGAGTTGATTGTCGGTTGGTCAAAGGTATCTGGCAACAATATGCTGAAGGCTGCCGCCGAGGCTGCAAATAAGACGCAAAAGGGAGGCAAATAGTGGGAACCTCGACTGCATACGGAGGACCCGGAGGGGGCACGCCGTTGGTACCTTCGTGGCTCGGATCGGACGGTGATGCCGGAGGGCTGGCCTCGCCATCTGCTCCACCAGCAGGTGCACCGACCAAAGATCCGGCCAGCCCCGCAACATTACCACCTGCTCCGCCAACTCGACTCGCTATTCCGACCCCGGCGGACGGTAGTCGGTTTACTGCGCCGCGCAGCAATTTCACTCGTTTCGCTGGCTCTGGTGGTAGCGATCGCGCGAGCTTGGGTCGTGCGGTTTCAGGGTATGTATCAAAATCCTCGGGTGGGGCGCGGCAGGCGGCTCAGCGGATGGGCGCCTCGCGCGGTTCCGGTGCTCGACTGCTGGGCTTCCTGACAGATGTACAGGCTCGCGGCGCAACCGAGGCGCTGCGTTCTTTGGATCTCGAAGGGCTGGCAGGCCGCCCGATCGACGAAGTATTTATGGGGTTGGCCGACTACATCTGCCCGAATGCCGGTACGGTCGATGAAGGTATTGCAAGGGAGGCATTTATCGAGACGATCGTGGACTTGAGCACGTTGGGCGTGACCGATCTTGATGCACTCAGCCCTGACCAGATGCAAACGGTTTTCGAGTTGTATGCAACCCACGCTATCGAAGCTCGACTGTGTAATGACATTGGTACGAAGCTGGTCACCGCTCCAACGGACCCACTGATCGCGTTGCGTGTTCAGAGCCAGTTGCGTGACTTCATCCGCAATGGCGTCAGTGATGCCCTGACGGCCGCACGCGCTGAAACTCCAAATCTGACGCAGGACCGCGTACATACATTTGTCGACACAATTTATGAACGTGCCTTTGGCATCTTGCAGACACTCGGAGACGCGGAGGCAGATCAATGAATCGACACCTTCTTGCAGGCCGGTATGGTCCTGACGATCAAATTTCGATTCCCAGTGCATCTGATGAGCAGGTAACTTACCTGCAGCTGGTGGCTGGCGAAAAATCGCTTGATCATGGTATTGGTGCTGCTCTGACCAGTTTGAAGGCTCTGGGTGTGTTCCCCTCAGAGATAGGGCTGGACTTGCTGGTTCTTGCCGCGCATGTGCATGCTGCTGACACGCGTATCTCTAGGGCAGAGCAGTCACAAGATTCTTGGACTCGTGAAATCCGCCTGGTGGTACCCGTCAGCGACCCGAACCGGTGGAACGCCGCAGCGCAGACGATAAAGCGAACTCTAGATTTTCTGACGGGAGATCGCTGGATGATTGGCTTTCGTTCTCGCCCCGAACGTTTCGCCGAAATCATCACGCCGCCAGAGACGCTTTTGCCTCCGGCCTTCGATACAGTGAGTCTCTTTTCTGGCGGTTTGGATAGCCTGATTGGTGCCATCGACCTCCTGGAGCAGGGCCGAACGCCATTGCTGGTAAGCCATGCGGGGGAGGGCGCAACCAGTGATGCACAAAATGCCCTTTTCGCTGCATTGAAGAAGCAATACAGCGGAAACGTCTTCGATCGCCTCAGAGTTTGGATGCTCTTCCCTGCTGAACTTGTGCAAGGCGTGGGTTCAGAAAACTCAACCCGTGGGCGTTCATTCTTGTTCTTCGCCCTCGGCGTGTTCGCCGGAACCGGACTTAGGACGGACTTCGTGTTGGGCGTGCCGGAGAACGGCTTGATTGCGTTGAACGTCCCCTTGGACCCGCTACGCCTTGGCTCGAACAGTACTCGGACCACCCATCCATACTACATCGCGCGATGGAACGACCTTTTGGGCGCTCTCGGCATATCTGGTCGTGTCGAGAATCCGTATTGGTCCATGACAAAGGGCGAGATGGCTTCTGCTTGTGCAAATCCCTCATTGCTAAGGGCGCTGGTTCCACATGCGCTGTCGTGCGCTCATCCCTCGAACGCTCGGCATCTGGGCATTAAGGGGCGCGGCATCGAACAGTGCGGTTATTGTCTGCCGTGCCTGATTCGTCGCGCCGCGTTGAATGCGGCCTTCGGGCGTGGCAATGACGCGACCGAGTACACGTTGTCGGACCTGTTAGCCCACCCACTGGATACGCGCGAATCCAATGGGCAACAGGTGAGGTCATTTCAGTTCGCAATAGAGCGCCTCCGTGCAGCACCACATTTGGCGAAGCTACTTATCCATAAGCCTGGCTCGCTCGCCGATGAGACCTTGCGACTCGATCAACTTGCTGCTGTGTATCAGCGTGGTCTTGCCGAAGTCGGCCAGTTGATAGAAGGCGTGGAAACTGCGCCGGATTAGGCTACCGATGAGTACAAGCAACGGTCTCGTGGACTTTCACTGCCACCTTGATCTCTACCCGGATCATCAGGCTGCTGTGGAGGAGGCAGAAGAAGCAGGCGTGTTCACCCTGGCGGTGACCACGACACCGCGAGCTTGGCCGCGCAACCACGAGCTGGCTCAACGCACCAAGCGTGTTCGGGCGGCGCTCGGACTACATCCTCAGCTGGTTGTAGAGCGTGCGTCCGAGATTGAACTGTGGGACCGGTACCTTCCAGAGACTCGATATGTTGGCGAAGTCGGTCTTGATGCTGGGCCGCGCTTCTATAAGTCCTTGGACCTTCAGAAGCAAGTTTTTCAGCACGTCCTGCAGAAGTGCGCGGAAAGTGGTGACAAGATCATCACAGTCCATAGCATCCGTGCTACTAAGTTCGTCCTAGATTACATCGAGTCTTATCTTCCATCAGGACGAGGCAAGGTTGTGCTTCACTGGTTTACGGGCACGAAGGCAGAGGCGGCGCGCGCGCTTGAATTTGGGTGCTACTTCTCGATCAACGCTGCGATGCTAGATAACCCGCGACATTCGGCCATGGTCGCTGAAATCCCGCTCAACAGGTTGCTGACGGAGACGGATGGACCCTTCACCAAGACTGGGTCGAGGCCGTCAAAACCTGCGGATGTTGCGGTAGTCATTGAGCTGCTGGGCAGCTTGCACAATGTTCTGCCGGCGACGATCGCGGGAACGGTTCGGAGCAACCTGCGCAGCTTGCTGGAGCCCCCTTCGAACGACCGCTAGAAAGCTGGATTCCTTTACTCGACCAACCTTCTCTTATCGATAGACCAACGACGAGGATTTCGACTATGCCACTCTCAGAGAAAGAGATAGCTGACTTGAAGAAGCTAATTAAAGATCAAGTAGACAACTACCCTGATCTAAAAAGCATGGTCGCTGCGGGAAGCCTGACCTATAAGGCCGGCTGGTACGAGGCGAAGAGCAAGGAGGCGTACGACGCCATCATTCAATATGCAACCTCGATTCGAGTGAGCAAGGATGGGAAGGCGCAGGTCAAAGTGGCGCAGGAGAGCAAGAAGCTGAAGGCGCTTGCGGAGAAATTGTGACTTGGGTCGGACCTTTGCTGCATTCATGGAGTGACAGATCCTGAATGGCTGTAACGGGATAGAAGTGTGAGTTTTCCTGATCGGGAAACTGGCGCGTTCACAGCGCCCACTGACTGAACGGCAGGTACCCGATGCATTGCTGTCGGAAGTTGCCAGCGAACCGAATGGCCGGAATGGCCGATCACCAGCCCGTCACCGTTCCACACCTAAGCGGGATCAGATGGCAAGCACACCAAGAAGAAATTGCCTGAACGTCAGCCACAGGCCGCCCTTAGCTTGGCCGCCTCCGTCACCCATGGATTGCCTCTACCCTGCCAACGGATAATGCGTGTGTTGCGTTCCCGCTCCCAGTCATCAACTGGATATGTTTTGGCCCACGCACACATCAGCTTCTTGTCCTGACTGCTCAAGTTCAGCTTGTAGGTTTCATACATATAGAGCGTGATCCGAGCAGCCCGCCCGCGGACCTCTGCCCGAGGCTGGGCACGCCGACCCTTAAAGTCGATTATGGTTTGGCAGGCGCCGTACATGTGCTCCGGATGGGAAGTCCAGGCTGAATACGGGTAGTTGCTCCGATCACCGTTCACTTCACCCACGGCCGGCACCAAATTGACCAGATCCCCCTCGGCCATCTGAAATACCGGGTCAGTCGCCGTGCAGTTCGCTCGCCCACCGCTCTGCCAGCACTGGCGCTGTTGGCCCAACATCCAGGCTGGCACAACATGCTCCCACTCAATGCGGCTGGCCCGCTCGAAGCTCTTTCTCGGCCGGTATCCGCAGCCGGCCAGATCAACGGATTTGCCGGTGTATCGGCAGCCACAGTAGAAATCCTCCTCCATCCCCGCAAACACACTCGGCAGCACCTTCTTGGCGCCAGCGAAGTCTCGATGTCCGACGGCCTTCTTGCCATAAACGAGCGCAGGAAGAATGGAAGATGCCGTGCTGACTGACGGGGGCATCTTGATCGGGCTGGCCTGATCGGCGACAGGCCTTTCTGAAGGGATACGAACTGGCGGACGAGGTGGTGCAGACGTACAGGCGGCCAACAGTGTGGCGAATAGCAGCAAGGCGTAGGGCATCGGCGGCAGTCTACGCAGAGGCAGCGCACCGGGCAACCTTAGCCTGGGACTCTCCCGGTCTGGTGACCCCGACTTTCAGCACGTCAAACCTCCCGCGATTGCGGAGACTCACTGCGCCGCTTGGCAGCCGAAGCCATTGAGGAATAGACAACGCCGCAGCGGGGGCACGCCTCAGTGGCGCCGAAGTCTCGACTGGAGCGAATGTAGTGGCAACGGGGACACTGAACGACTTCCCCCGCGGCCAGCTGGTATTGGCTGGCAGCAGTCATCCTCGCGTGACCTCCATGGCGCGGCGCGGAGCACATTTGCCGTTCGGAAGACGATAGCCAGCACCGCCGCGGCAGCCGCAGCCACTACAGGCCCTCATCAGCTCGCCGTGGAGCAGCCCGGCAAAAATCGAAATGCGCTGATCCTCCCGCGGCGCCCCTGCCTGAGCTGAGCCGCATAATCCGGTAACCAGCATTGCCACAAGAAACGCCTTCACGAGCTCATTCTCCTATCGACAGACCAAGGCATAACGCTATCAACATGAAATGCCATCGTCAAATAAATATTACATATCGATTTTCGACACCCGGAGTGTTCTTTGGCCTGTTGATGGGGAAGTCTCAACAGAAACCGCGCGTGGCGGGACTACTTCAGCCTAAAACCTAGAGCCCGCACCCAGCGCCCCCTGATGATGTGACGCATGCCGCTCATTTCGAGCAGGGCACTGCCATGACCCTGCTCGACGCGACAGGTATATTGGAAGCCGTCCCGCCCGCCAAACTCCGAATCGTGTATCGCCCAAAGACAGAAGAACCGGATGGCTCATGATCAGCGAGGAGGTTGCCGCAGGGAATCAGGCAAGACGGGGAGGGGGCCAGATAGCCTTCCGTACGCTATAGTGTATAAAATTACACTACCAAGGCCGCAGTCTGCACCATGCCCACGAGTACGCTATCCTGCCCCGAGGATTTCCCTGATCATCGTTTTCCCTGCCAGGATCAATCTCCGCAAGCCTTCCCGCTGGGTTTGACTCCGGTATCTGCAGGATTTCCGTCACCCGCCGAGGACTATGCCGACCGTAGCCTCGACATCAATGACTACCTGGTCCGGAACCCGGTCTCGACCTTCTTCTTTCCGGTCAATGGGGACTCGATGGAAGGTGCGGAGATCTTCAACGGCGACATTCTGGTGGTCGATCGCAGCATCCGTCCAGTGCATGGTCACATCGTCGTGGCCTTCCTGAATGGTGAGCGGCTGGTGAAACGCCTGCATCAACGAGGTGGGCAGGTGGCGCTGGTCGCAGAAAACCCGGCCTACCCGACGATCGCGTTAAACGAGGCGCTAGAACTTGTGATCTGGGGTGTGGTGGTGGGCAAATTCAAGCGCTTCGGGGCCTGAGATGCCGACCTTCGCGCTGGTCGACTGCAACAACTTCTACGCGTCCTGTGAACGCCTGTTCGACCCCACGCTCGTAGGCAGACCTCTGGTCGTTCTGTCCAACAACGATGGTTGCGTGGTGGCTCGCTCCGCTGAGTCCAAAGCCTTGGGGGTGCCGATGGGGGCGCCCTGGTTCCAGCTCAAAGACCTCGCCCGTAAGCACGACATCCTGGCCTTCTCCAGCAACTACGCTCTATATGCGGACCTGAGTAATCGGGTCGTGCAGGTCTTGTCGGACTTCTCGCCCGCCATGGAGGTGTACAGCATCGATGAGAGCTTTCTCGACCTGGCAGGGCTGCCTCAGGCTCCGGAGACCCTTGGCTGGCAGATCCGGGAGCGGGTCGGGCGCTGGGTCGGGCTGCCGGTGTGTGTTGGCATCGCCTCGACCAAGACCCTGGCCAAGTTGGCTAATCACGTCGCCAAGAAGAGGCTCGCCGGATCGGAAGGGGTGTGTGACTTCACTGCGCTTAATCCGGCTGAGGTGGATGAACTGCTGGCCAGTCTCCCCGTCTCCGAAGTGTGGGGCGTCGGTCGCCGCATCGACGAGCGCCTCGCCGAAATGCGGATCGGCACGGTACGAGCGCTACGGGATGCGGATCCGACCTGGATCCGGCAGCACTTCTCCGTGGTGTTGGAACGTACCGTCCGGGAGTTGCGCGGTGTGTCCTGTCTGAACCTCGAGGAGGTGACACCCGCGAAGCAGCAGATCATGGCAAGCCGCTCCTTCGGGATGGCCGTGTTCGATATCGAAGGGCTGGCTGAATCGGTGGCCAGCCACACGACCCGGGCGGCTGAAAAGCTCCGGGCACAAGCCTGCACGGCGGCGGCCATCACCGTGTCGATTCGCAGCAACCCCTTCAAGCCGCAAGATCCCCAGTACCAGCGGAGCATCACGATGCCGCTGGCCGAGCCGTCGAGCGACACCCGGGGGCTGATTGCTGCCGCCCTGGAGGGACTCAAGCGTATCTACCGACCCGGATTCGCTTACCAAAAGGCTGGCGTGTTGTTGTCCGGGCTGGAGCTTCGTCGGCGACAGCAAGCCAGTCTGCTGGCCGACGACGCCACCGCGGCAAGATCGGCGGCGCTGATGCACACCATGGATCGGATCAACGCCCGCTGGGGACGGGGCACCTTGAAGCCGCTGGCGACGGGGCTGCAGCAAGACTGGCGAATGCGCCGTGAGCGCTTGTCACCGGCCTGGACGACGAACTGGAACGAACTGCCGGTGGTGCTGGCCCGGTAGCCGGCGCGGGGCGTACGCTTCGCCCATGTGCGCGAACTACCGACCTTCCGCGCGGGAGGAACTCAGGAGTCTCCCGCTGCCACCGCCTGACTTCGACTACGGGGAGGCCTACCCGGGCTCGATCGTGCCCATCGTCACCAACTTTGCGCTACGAATGTGGGTACCGGCGAGCTTCGGGCTGATACCCAGTTGGGCGAAGGACGCGAAGATTACGCGATCCACCTACAATGCCCGCACGGAAACCGTGGGGGAAAAGCCATCCTTCCGCGATGCCTGGCGCCGGGGCCAGCTCTGCATTATTCCGGCAAGCGCGATTTACGAGCCTTGCTACGAATCCGGGAAGGCAATCCGTTGGCGGATTGAACGCGCGGACGGCAAGCCCATGGGGATTGCCGGCATCTGGGAGCGGTGCATCAAGGCGGAGGGGTTTCCGTCTTGGTCGATGTCGATGCTCACCATCAACGCCGATGGTCACCCCGTCATGCAGCGCTTCCCCATAAGCCCGGGGACGAAAAACGCTCGGTGGTGATCCTGCCGGACGATGCCTGGGGCGACTGGCTGCGGGCGAGATCGGAGGCGGCGGCTCGGAGGCTGCTCAGGCCAACTGAAGCGGATCTTCTGCGGGTGCAGCCCGATCCGCAGCAGGTAGTGCATGCGACAGACTCCCTGTTCTGAGGAGCGACATCCGTTGCGCGATCACAGGACCAAGATAGGCTCACGGCCTTGGCCAGCTTTCGAATGAAAAAAATCCCGCCTAAGAGGGATGAGTGTTGGTTTGCGGCCTGACCCCTGCAGAGGCTAGCCGTCGTGGCGCTCATATGAGCACCTCGAATCAGGACGTACAGTCGCATACATAATGCAGCGCAAATGATGGTCAGGCTACCTCTCGGCCATTGCGACCAATGGCGCTGGCTCAGTTGAATGACTGGTAACACAAAGGTTGTGGCTATTAACGTTGCCGGGGATGTTGTGTCAAGAAAGTGGTTAATACCGGTGGAGCTAAGGCAGAACTCCAAAACTCGATTTGGTGAGTCACAAGATCAAGCATATGACCGAGAAAAACTACACTAAAGAACAGATTAAAGTTATTGAGCACGATGGTGGTCATGCGGTCGTGGCAGCCGTTGCTGGGTCAGGGAAAACCGAAACACTTATCGGGCGTGTACGGCATCTTCTGAGAGACTATCAGGCCCATCAGATCGTCGTCATCATGTTCAACCGTGATGCTAGGGAGTCGTTCGCTCGTCGCTTCGAGCAAGCAGTCCAAGTCATACCACCTGAGATTCGGACTTTCAACTCAATGGGCAACAAGATAGTTCAACGGTTTGTCCAGATCGGGATGCTCTCCGCGGCCGAGATCGTGGAGAAGGACTATCGGCGAACAAACATCGCCCGCCAAGTGTTCACGAGTGTCTTCAAGCAGCTGAATAGCCCTGACATGACACCCGACAAGGAGTTAATTGACGATTTCGTTTCCTTCATTCTGCTGGTCAAGTCGGATATTCGCTCCGCTGAAGCCGTCTTCGAAGACCGCAGGTACGGCTCCTTAGCAGCAGGCTACCCAACCGCCTTCCAGATCTTCGAGCAAGAGCGCAAGCGCCAGAAAATCAGGTTCTTTGAAGACCAGATCTACGATCCGGTCATGCTTATGCTCAAGGAACCTGAAACTCAGCGCTACGTGGCCAACAAGGTAGATCATCTGATCATCGATGAAGCCCAAGATATGAATGGGATTCAGGTGGCCATGCTACGTATATTGGCCGGTACCCGCGCCAAGGTAATGCTCGTGGGCGATGAAGACCAAGCGATCTACGAATGGCGCGGGGCGAAGCCCGATTACCTAGTTGGTGGGTTCGAAAAGGACTTCAGCAACGCAACGCGCTACACACTTCCTCACACCTTCCGCTTTGGGCACTTGCTTTCGGTGGCCGCCAGTCAGGTGGTGTCTTACAACACAAAGCGGAATTCAAAGATCAGCATCTCCGCAGAAGGTACGCCGAAGACGAGAATCCACTGTCTGCCGCTCTCCTCAGGACTTACAGGCCTCGGCGAACACATCCGCAAGGTGCTCAACGATGGTTACACCCCCAGTGACATCGCGGTTCTTGTAAGAACCTACAGTCTAAGTGTCGCTCTGGAGCTTGAGCTGCACCATCTTCGGATCCCACACTACATATATGGTCGTCCTCCCCTGGGACGGATTCCCGAAATCCGGGCACTCGTAGGTGTTCTGCAAATGGCTTGCGGACGCTGGACACAACTGGAGCCTCTCGAGATGCGACACATGATCGAGTGCCTCCTGCAGCGGCCAGGACTCTATCTGGACAAGGATACTGTCAAGCGCGTGGCGACACAGGTCATGAACCGACCTGAACACCTCTCGGCGGCGATTCGGGGCGTCATTACTCCAAAGACCAAGAGCTATCATGCTGACCAGATCCGAGACAGGGCAGACCTACTTGAGATTATCGCGACAAGCACAAACCCAAGCGAGCGGGTCATTGATGTGCTCGAGCGCTATCTGATCGGCACCAGCTTCGTGACCTCAATCGAGAAACAAGCCTCCACAAAGGAGGCCGCGGAGATCATCTTAGCCAACGTGGTTGCTTTCAAGACGATTGCCAACCACCACCAAGGCAGCATCGAGGAGTTTCTGGACGAGATCGATCCCCTCATCGATACCTATGCGATCGAGCCTCCAAAGGCTCCCCACGTCTGGATCGGCTCCATTCACCGGGCAAAAGGTGATCAATGGCCGGTGGTCTTCGTCCCAGGCCTAGTTGAACGGAGTTTCCCCCCGGATCACCTGGACACAGACGAAATCGAAGCCGAGCGGCGCTTGTTCTACGTTGGCGTGACCCGGGCAATCGACGAACTGTACCTCGCTCACCCGGACGAGGCAGAATTTCGAAAAAATACGGAACAGCTTGGCGAACGTATGGACGGACAAAGCAAAAGTTCGGTATCGCGCTTCCTCTGGGAAATGAACATCGCCCTTGCGAAGCATGCTGGACTAGCGGTTGAGTCGGCCGGCCCATTCCGAACGGCAACCGTCTATCGACCTGACATCGCACACGAATACTTCAAGCACTTCTCTTTCGCCTCGACTTGGTCTTATACCGACCACCCGAACAGTCTTATGGAGAGTCCCAGAGACTCGCCCTTAGCCGAGGGACCGATGGGCCCTGGGGCACGAGTACGCCACGAAGTGTATGGCCTGGGCAAGATTGATCGGTGGGTTGACAAGCGGGTGGTTAGAATCATCTTCGATGACGGAGAAGCACGGATGTTTGTCGCAAACTCGCAAATCAAAGTGATTGATCTATAAACAACGGCTACCTTACTCGTACTTTGAACCTGCGTAGCCGGCTTGGGCTCATACCCTGATGTCACTATCGACGAAGCAGCCAAACGCGCTTCCGCGATGAGCATTGAACTCACGGAGGGTACCAGAGCGCACCAACAGACCTTTACAAAAGGTTCTACAGAAATCCCGACTAAAACAGTCGGGATTTTTAGTTTACATCAAGGAATCGTGACGAATCTCACATCATCATGCATGGCGTTTTCGACAAAAACCTGTATACAAACTCCGCGTGATTTAGCTGTATACAGGTCTAATTTGCAATCATCAAGCAATTGATTTATAAAGGAAAAATACGTAATGCAAATAGATGTTCAGACCATTCACGTGTGCAACCACAGCACCCCCGAAGCCCTGTACCCGTTTGACGCCCGCGGCGTTGCCAAGCGTTTCCGCCATGCGGCCATCTTCGGCGCGCTCGATTCGCTGATTCCGGGCGAGACGATGCGTTTCTGCAACGACCACGATCCGATTCCGCTGCTCGGCCAGCTGCAGCAGCGCTATGGCGAGAAGGTGACGATCACCTATCAGCAGCGCGAGCCGGGCGCCATCGTCATCGATTTCGCCAGGGTCGCCTGAGTATCAGCCTTCATCACTCCGGACGTAGTCCAGGGCCTCGTGCTGGAGCAGCACGGCGGTCATCACGGCCGGGGTGATGAGACCGGCCAGCCGGCCGCTGTTATCCACCACCGGCACCACGCGCTGGGTGTCGTGGCCGAGCACATCGGCCGCCAGCGCAATGCCGTCGCCCGCATTGACGACGCGCAGCCCGTCACGCGGTGTCTGCATGATCTGCCCGACCACTTCCGGCTTGTCCGAATGGCTGCCGGGGGTTGGGCGCAGCAGGCGACGCACGTTGTCACCGATGCGCTGGCCGTTGTCCGGTTCTACATGGCGCAGAAAATCTTCCAGGCTCACAAGCCCGATCACCCGTTGCGCCCGGTCCACCACCGGCAGGCTGCTCCGGTTGTGCCGGTTCAGCAGGCGCCAGGCTTCGTTGAGGTCGGTGGCGAAGGCCACGCTGAGCGGCGTGGTTTCCATTATGTCAGCGCAGGTCAGCAGCACATGGCGGTGAAAGGCATGGCGTGCGGCCCGCTGGAAAACCTGGGCCAGATCGTCTTCACTGACGTCCAGGTAGGCATCGATTTCGGCCAGCGCGGCGGCCAGATCCGGATGCTGAATGCCGGCAGGGCTCTGGCGCTGCTGTCGGGGTGTGGCGACCGCCGGCGAACAAAGCGGGTAGCGGCGCCCGGGAATCAGGTTGTTGACGGCCGTTGCAGCGATCAGGATGGCGGTGATGTTCCAGCCGGCGGCGGCGAAGCTCGTGGCCGCATCCAGACCTTGCGTGGCGGCGCTGGCCATCACCAGTGCCATGGCGCCGCCGGGTGGATGGATGCAGCGCAACCAGCCCATCAGTCCCACGGAAATCGCCACCGCCAGGCCGAAGGCCAGGTAGCTCGGCGTCGTCCATAGTCCGCAGGCAAAACCGACCAGCGCCGGCAGCATCAGCCCTCCAATCACCGACCAGGGCTGGGCGAGCGGGCTGTGGGGTAAGGTAAACACAATGACCGACGTGGCCCCGAGTGGTGCTAGCAGACGTCGGGCCTCGGCTGGTACCGGCACCACGAACAGTACGCCCTCGTAGATCAATACCCCGAGCAGCGCGGCAATCGTGCTGCGCCAGCGTTCCGTGACGGATAGCGGAGCCGCATCGGCGAACAGATAGCGGCGGGCGAAGCGGGTGAGGGCCAGGTGAAGGGTGTTCATCGGGAGTAAGGGGTGGGCCGGTAGGCGGCCAGTTTGATGACTTGGCGGGCGACGTGCCTTGATGTGCGTTTGGTGGGCCGGAAGGAGACGTGGTGCTGATTTACCTGGGGTGTAGTGCGGTTTTTGCGTTCGCCATGGCCATTGCTCTTGCCTGGGCGGGCGCCCCGCCAGCGGCGGTGGCCCACGCTGCGTTTGCGCTGGGTGCAATGCCGCTGATTTTTGCCGCCATGGGGCATTTTGTGCCGGTGCTGACCCGCAGCGGTGGGGCCGAGGCGCGCATACACCGACTGCCGCTGGTCATGCAACTGGCCGGTGCCGCGGTGGTGGGCGTGCTCGCCGGTGTGCTGCCGGGGGCCGTGCTGCACGGGGCGGTGACGGTTGGGCTGGCCGCCGCCGGGATCTTTCTCGCCTGGCTGCTCAATCGTGGGCGGGCGACCCTCGGCAAGCCGCATCCCGGGCTGGCCTGGTATGGCGCTGCGCTGGGCTGTTTGATTCTCGCGCTGCTGGCGATTCTCGTCGGGCTGCTGTGGCCGGCCGGTTACGGCATGCTGCGGCTGGCGCATCTGCATCTGAACACCCTTGGCTTCATCGGGCTGACCGCCATTGGCACCCTGCATGTGCTGATGCCTACGGTGCTTGGTCAGCCGGATCCGCAGGTTGCCAATCGTCTGCGCCGTCAACTGCCGTGGGCGCTGGCCGGCGTGGGCCTGACCGCGCTGGCGGGCGGCTTGCCGTGGCTGACCCCGGTGGGCGTGGTGCTGATCGGTGGCGTGGTCGGGCAGACTCTCGCTGGCTGGTTGCGCACCTACGGTTGGACGCGACTTCGCGGTGACGGGGCCGCGCTGTCATTGCTCGGGGCGGGCTTCGGGCTGCTGGTGGTGATCGTGGCCGGTGGCGTGCATGGCCTTGGCGGAATGGCCGGGCGGCTGGCGGTGGTGGGCTTCTTTGCGCTGTTCCTGCTGCCGCTGGTTGCCGGCGCCCTGTCGCAATTGCTGCCGGTGTGGCGCTTCCCCGGTCCGGCAACGCCAGCCCGGGCGGCGATGCGGCGTCGGCTCGTGCGTTTCGGGGGGCTGCGCACGGGTTTTTTCCTGGCTGGAGGCGCTTTGCTGTTTGGCGGGATAACGGCTGGTGTGGCGCTGCTGGCGGCCGGTGTGTTGCTGTTTGCCGGTGTGCTGATCCACAGCCTGGTGGCGCGACCCTGAAAAGGCGGCGTCGGGTTGTGCTATCTTCCAAGCCTTCGTTTTCAACTCGGCGAGACCCATGCGCTACATCTCTACCCGCGGCCAGTCTGCACCCCAATCCTTCTGTGACATCCTGCTTGGTGGCCTGGCGCCGGACGGCGGCCTCTACTTGCCGGAAAGCTACCCGCAGATCACCCGCGCCGAGCTGGATGCCTGGCGCAAGCTGTCGTATGCCGAGCTGGCCTTTGCCATCCTGTCGCGCTTCATCGACGACATTCCGGCCGCCGACCTGAAAGCCATCTGCGACAAGACCTACACCGCCGAGGTGTACGGCTACGTGCGCGACGGCGCCAAGGCGTCGGACATCACCCCGGTGCACTGGCTTGAGCCGGGCAAGCTGGGCCTGTTGGAACTGTCCAACGGCCCGACGCTGGCCTTCAAGGACATGGCCATGCAGCTGCTGGGCAACCTCTTTGAATACGTGCTCGACAAGCGCGGCGAGCAGATCAACATTCTTGGCGCCACTTCCGGCGACACCGGTTCGGCGGCCGAATACGCCATGCGTGGCAAGCACGGCGTGCGGGTCTTCATGCTCTCGCCGCATGGCCGCATGAGCGCCTTCCAGCGCGCCCAGATGTATTCGCTGCAGGATGACAATATCTACAACATCGCCGTGCGCGGCATGTTCGACGATGCCCAGGACGTGGTGAAGGCGGTGTCCAACGATCACGCCTACAAGGCCAAGTACAAGATCGGGGCCGTCAATTCGATCAACTGGGGCCGTGTGGCCGCCCAGGTGGTGTATTACTTCAAGGGCTACTTCGCCGCCACCGACAGCAACGACCAGCAGATGGACTTCGTGGTGCCGTCGGGCAACTTCGGCAATATCTGCGCCGGCCACATCGCCCGCCAGATGGGGCTGCCGGTGAAGCGGCTGGTTCTCGCGACGAATGAGAACGACGTGCTCGACGAGTTTTTCCGCACCGGTGTGTATCGCCCGCGGGGTACCGCCGAAACCCACGCCACTTCCAGCCCGTCGATGGACATTTCCAAGGCCTCCAACTTCGAGCGTTTCGTGTTCGACCTGGTTGGCCGCGATGGCAACAAGGTGCGCGAACTGTGGAGCAAGGTCGATGCGGGCGGCGCCTTCGATCTGTCCGCTTCGCCCGAGTTTGCGCAGATTGGCCAGTACGGCTTCGTGTCGGGCAGCAGCAATCACGCCGAGCGTCTGGCCACCATCCGCCGTGCCGACGCCGACTACGCCACGGTGATCGACACGCACACTGCCGATGGCCTCAAGGTGGCCTTCGAGCTGGCCGATCCGGCTGTGCCCACGCTGGTGCTGGAAACCGCCCAGCCGGCCAAGTTCGAGGAAACCATCGTCGAAGCCCTTGGCCGCAAGCCGGTTCGTCCGGCCGGCCTCGACAACATCGAGGCGTTGCCCCAGCGCGTCGAGGTGATGGACGTGGATGCGGAAGCCATCAAGGCACTGATTGCGCGGACGGTCGAAGCGGCGTAACGAACGCCAGACCCCATGAAAATGGCCCCGGACTCCGGGGCCATTTTTTTGCGGGCCGTTTTACTGTGGGTCGGACTTCAGTCCGACCCACAGGGATGCGCTTACCAGGTGTAACGGGCGTTCACCCCGACCATGCTGTTACGGCCCGGGGCGGGTTCGTAGTAGCGGCTGTTGGTATCGCCCACCACCACCGAACCCACGTACTGGCGGTCGAAAAGGTTGTCGATGCGGGCAAACTCGCTGAAGCGCCACGGACCGACGCGCTGCTCGGCGGTGACGCGCAGGTTGGCGAGGGCGTAGGACTGGGCCGGTGTGGCGGTATTACCGTCTTCCACGTAGACCTTGCTGCGATAGATGCCCTCGACGGCAGTGGTCAGGCCGGGCATGAGCTTCCAGGCCAGATCGCCGAAGACGGTGGTGCGGGGCACGCCCGGGATGGCATTGCCGCCATCGACCGTCTTGAGGCTGGCGCCGGTGCCGGTGGTGAAGCTCTCGTCGTAGATGGCGCGCAGGTGCGATACCGCCAGGCGGCTGGTGAGATCGCGACGCCAGGCGGTGTCAAAGGAGAGTTCGACGCCCTGGCGGAGGGTCTTGCCGGCGTTCTTGTAGCTGGTGCGTCCGCCGGTGGCCGAGTCGACGACCAGTTCATCGTCGGTGGTGATCTGGAAGAATGCCAGGTTGAGGCGGCTGCTGTTGCCGATGAAGGCCTTGGCGCCGACTTCGTAGTGCCGGCTCTTGGCCGGGGCGAGGCCGAAGTTGAAGCTGCCGCCGGAGCCCGAATAGAACATCTCGTTGAGGGTCGGCGTCTCGAAGCCCTTGGCGGCGCTGGCGTACAGATTGACGGCCGGATTCAGCTTGTAGACCACGCCGAGGATGGGGGTGGTCTGGTTGTAGTTGCGGCTGCCGCTATCGTCGCCGTTGGTGCCGACTATGTACTGGTCGCTCACCTTGAACTTGACCTGGCTATGACGCAGGCCGGCAGTCAGTGCCCAGTCGCCGCGCGCCCATTCGGCCTGCACGTAGGGGTCGAGGCTTTCCACCGTGTCGGTTTCCTTGCGGCGCAGCTGGCCCTTCACGCCAAGCGTGGTGCCGATATAGTTTTCGTAGCCGTTACGCTGGTCGGTGCTGCTGTCGTAGTCGATGCCGACGGTGGTGGTGAGCTTGCCGCCAGCGGCCTCGCGCACGGCGATGTAACGGGCGCCGAGACCATGGAAGTTGCGGTCGAAGTCGATGATGCCGCCGGAATTCTGCGGGTTGGCGGGCAGCAGCTGGGTGCTTCGGGGAATGGCCTGGTACTGAATCACGCTGCGCTGGCCGGCGTAGGCAGATACCTGCAGCAGGTCGCTGCCGAACTTCCGCTCGTAGGCCACGCCACCTTGCAGGTGATCGATGCTCTTGCGGGTGTTGTAACCGTTTGCCGGATAGGGATTGAACGCGCTCCCCGGGTCTACGGCGCGAGGATTGTTCTTGAAGCTGGCCCAGGTCACACCCAGCGGGTCCTGGGTGTTGTGCTGCCACAGGCCATTGACCGTGAAGGTCAGCTTGCTGTCCTCGTCGGGCTTGCCGGTGATCTTGGCGAAGGCCTGCTCGCGGGTCGCGGCGCTGTGGTCGCGGTAGCCATCAGTGCTGAAGCGGGAGGCGTTGAGCACGTAGCCGAGGCCTTCCATCTTGCCCTGGGCGGTCACGTCGGCCTTGGTGGTGCCGTAGCTGCCGGCCGCAAAGCCGCCTTCAACGCTGGGGCGGGCCTCGGGCTCGCGGGTGAACAGCTGGATCACGCCGCCGGAATGGTTGCCGTAGATGGCGGAGTAGGGGCCGCGCAACACTTCCATGCGCTCGGCCACGTCGAGGTTGAAAGTGGCAGCCTGACCCTGGCCATCGGCCATGCTGGCGGGGATGCCGTCGGCGATGAGCTTGACGCCGCGCACGCCGAAGGCCGAGCGGGCACCGAAGCCGCGGGTCGAGATCTGCAGATCCTGGGCGTAGTTCTGGCGGTTGTTGGCGACCACGCCGGGTACGGCGATCAGCGCCTCGGAGGCATTTACGCGGGGCTGGCCGGCGGTGATCTGCTCCCGGTCGAGGACGTCGATGGCGGCTGGTATGTCGAAGCTGGCGGCTTCGGCGCGGCTGCCGGTGACGACCACCGGATTGAGGGTCAGCGACGAGGCCTTGTCGGCGGCGTAGGCGGGGGCGTAGGCGGCGGTGAGGGCTGCAGCCAGGGCTGCGTACAGAGGGGTCGGGGTGAAGCGGGGCTGCATGTTTCCTGTCTCCGTTGTTTTTCTGGTCCGGGAGGTGGCCGGAGCGCCGCCGACAATACCTGCAGCGCAGCGTTTTCGCCTCAAGAAAATCATGATTCGGCGGCATCGTGCCGGTCAAGGGCTCGGTATACTGAAAATTCACTCGCACATCCTGTGCCCCGCCATGCCGCCGATCCACTGGGTCCCGATTGCCGCTTCCGCTTGTCTGGCGAAATGCCTGACGGCGCTCCTGTTCGGCTTTTTTTCGGCCTCCGTGCTGGCCCAGGTGCCGGTGACGCTGCAGCTCAAGTGGACGCACGGCTTTCAGTTCGCCGGTTATTACGCGGCGTTGGAGAAAGGGTTTTACCGCGAAGCGGGCCTCGATGTGCGTCTTGAGGAGGCCAGCCCGGGCATGGACGTGGTGGGCCAGGTGCTGGCGGGCAAGGCGGATTTCGGGGTCGGCACCAGCGGTTTGCTGATTGCCCGCAAGGCGGGACAGCCGGTGGTGGTGCTGGCGGCGATCTTCCAGCATTCGCCACTGGTGCTGATCACCCGCCGGGACTCGGCGACCCAGTCGATCCATGATCTTGTCGGCAAGCGCGTGATGATCGAACGCGGCGCTGATGAACTGGTGGCGTACCTGCGGCGGGAGCAGATTCTCCTCGACCGGCTTACGTCGCTTGAGCACAGCTTCAAGCCGCAGGACCTGATCGACGGCCAGGTTGATGCCATCTCGGCGTATTCGTCCAATGAGCCGTTCTATCTGGACCAGGCCAGGCAGGACTACCTGGTGTTTTCGCCCCGCTCGGCGGGCATCGATTTTTATGGCGACAACCTGTTTACCTCACAGATGCTGCTCAAGACGCAGCCTGAGCGGGTCCGGGCCTTTCGCGAGGCGAGCCTGAGAGGCTGGCGGTACGCCATGGATCACCCGGAAGAAGTCGCCGTGTTGATTCACGAGCGCTACTCGGCGGCCCATTCCCTCGATTTTTATCTCTTTGAAGCGCGCGAGATGAGGCCGCTGATTCGCCCCGAGCTGGTCGAGATCGGCTACATGAGCCTCGGACGCTGGCAGCATATTGCGGATACTTACGCCGACTTGGGCATGTTGCCGCGGGATTTCGATTTCAGGGGCTTCGTTTACGCCGACGACGCCAGTGCCGACCTCGACGGCTTGCGCATCTACCTGGGCTGGGCGCTGGCCCTGATTGCCATCGTGATGGCGGTGGCGGCCTACATTCACCGCATCAACCGCCGCCTGCACCGCAGTGCGGCGCAAACCCGGGAGGCCGCCGAGGAACTGCGGGCCAGCGAAGAGAAGTACCGGGTGCTCACCGAAACGATGAAGGACGTGGTGTGGACCCTCGATGCGGAAACCCTGCGCTACCTTTACGTCAGTCCGTCAATTGAGCGCCTGCGCGGCTACACCCCCGACGAGGTGATCGCCACATCCCTCGACACCGCGATCAAGCCGCAGGATGTGGAAAACGTCAGGAGCCTGATTCGTCAGCGAGTAGAAGCATTTTTGGCTGATCCGGACGCCGCGCCACGCTTTTACACCGAAATTTTCGAGCAGCCGTGCAAGGACGGAGGCAGCGTGTGGACCGAAGTGGTCACCACCTACAGCCGCAACCCGCGCTCCGGGCGTGTGGAGCTGCACGGCGTGACCCGTGACATCACCGAGCGCCGGGCCAGCCAGGAACGTATCGCCTACATGGCCGAGCACGACATCCTGACCGATCTGCCCAACCGGGCGCTGCTCAGCGACCGCCTGCGCCAGGCCCTGGTGGTTTCCCGCCGCAACCTGCACCGGGTCGGCTTGCTGTATATCGACCTGGATCGCTTCAAGCCGATCAATGATGTTCATGGTCACGCCGTGGGTGACCTGCTGCTTCAGGAGGCGGCTCAGCGCATGCGGGCCTGTGTGCGCGAATCGGATACCGTGGGGCGCTTCGGAGGAGACGAGTTCGTGGTGCTGCTGCCTGAAATTGATTGTGCGGAAGACGCGCTGCACGTGGCCGAGAAAATCCGCAATGCGCTTCGCGAGCCTTTCGATCTGGCCGGTCTGCACCTTGAGGTGTCGTCGAGTATTGGCATTGCGATCTACCCCGACGATGGCATGGATGACGCCAGCCTGCTTGTGAACGCCGATCGGGCAATGTATGAGGCCAAGCGGGGCGGGCGTGACCGGGTGGTCCTGTTCGACTGCGTGGCGGGCTGATAACACCGGCGTCATTTTTGTTGGGCCGGATTTGACACTGTTTATCACTTTTCGGCGCTCTTTGCTGTAGCCTGCGGCTTCGTTGAAATCCATTTGGAATGCAGATCATGTTTTCTGTCGTCCGTACGGTTCCTGGCTTTCTCGTTGCGGTGTGCAGCGTCCTTGTCCTGAACCTGAACGCCTGTGCCACCCCGGCGCCCAAGGCACCGCCGGTGAAGCTGGCCATTTCCCAGAGCGAGCGCGGCGTGATGCTGTGGTTGCCAGACAATGTCCTCTTCGAGTTTGGCAGGGCCACATTGAATTCATCCCTCTCGGATCCCTACATGGACCGGGTGGCCCAGTTGCTGAAGGAAAAAACAGTCAAGGCCGTGTCACTGGAAGGGCATACCGACTCCATCGGCGCCGAAAACGCCAACCTGGTGCTGTCGGTGAGTCGCGCCACGGCGGTGCGTCAGGCGCTGCTCGACAGGCAGGTGCCGGAAGCGCGGCTGAGCGCCATTGGCTACGGCTTTGCCAAGCCCATCGCGCCGAATGATTCCGAGTTGGGCCGGCGCCTCAACCGGCGGGTCGAAATCATCATCCTCGACGAGCAGGTCGAGAACCTGACCCGCGGTGAGCCGGAGGGCGCTTTCGAGGAAGCCTTCAGCAAGCTCAAGGGGCAGCTCGAAAGCCTGTTTAAGCCCCGTCAGGAGAGCACTGCAAAATGAGTCAATCCATCCATTTACCGACACGCCGCCAGCTGGTGCTCGGCGGTCTTGCCGCGCTTGCCGTGTCGGCCGGGCCGCTTCAAGCGCAAAAAGTGCCCGAGCGGTCCGGCCGCAAGCCGAAGCTCGCCGTGGTGCTGGGCGGTGGTTCCGCCCGTGGTTTTGCCCACATCGGTGTCGTCAAGGGGCTGGAGGCGCATGGCATCCAGCCCGACCTGATTGTCGGGTGCAGTGCCGGCAGTCTGGTCGGGGCCTTCTGGGCGGCGGGTCACAGTGGTGACCGGATGGAAGAGATCGCCATGCGGGTCCGCGACAGCGAGATCATTGATCTGGTCCAGGGCAATGCGCCCCGGGGCATGGTGACCGGCCAGAGTCTGCAGAACTTCGTCAATCAGGCCTTGCGTGGACGTCAGCTGGAGAGCTTTCCGACACCCTTCGCCGCGGTGGCCACACGTTATCCGAGCGGTGAGCTGGCAGTGCTGCGCAGCGGTGACGCGGGTTTCGCAGTGCGCGCCTCGTGCAGCATTCCGGGGGTTTTCGTACCGGCACTGCAAAACGGACAGGAATATCTCGACGGTGGCCTGATCAGTCCGATGCCGGTGCGTACGGCCCGTCAGCTCGGGGCCGATCTGGTGGTGGCGGTGGACGTGGGTGGGGCAGAGCCCGCCGGCGAGCACGCGGGGGGTTTGTATGAACTGCTTCAGCGCTCCTTCGAAATCATGGGCCAGTCCCTGCGCAGCAATGAAATGGCTACCGCCGACATCACCATTCGTCCGGATGTGGCCCGTATTTCGAGTACCGATTTTGCGTCGCGAAAGACCTTCATCGCCGCCGGTTTCATGGCCGCCAACCGCCTGGCGCCGGTGATCCTCGAGCGTCTCGGTGCGGACAGGTCGCGGCGGCGGACGTGATGCGCCGGGGCCTGTCCCCGGTCAAGGTGGCTGCTGTCGTGCTGGCCTAGCATGGGCTCCGAGTCGACGACCCTGATCGACAGCGTGCCCCAACTCCGGCAGGAACCGCCATGAAGCTTTCAGCCCATCCCCTCTGGCTGGTCGGATTTCGACCGTTTTTTCTTCTTGCCTGCCTGTCGGGAGCGAGCCTGCCGATTTTGTGGGCACTGATGTTTACCGGCGTGCTGCCTGCGCCGGAGGGGCGTTTTGCGCCGCTGCAGTGGCACGCCCACGAAATGTTTTTCGGCTTCGGCTGGGCTGTGCTCGGGGGGTTCCTGCTGACTGCCACCAAGAACTGGGTGCAGGTGCGCGGTTATCATGGCCTGGCCCTGGTCGGTTTGGCGGCGGCATGGGTTTTCGAGCGGGTCGGCATGGCGTTTGGCGGTACCTGGCCAGCCGGGCTGTTCTGGTTCTCGAACACGGTGTTTCTCGGCAGCATTGTGGCGATGCTGCTGTGGACGCTGCTGCGCAACCGGCAGCAAGACAGCTTTCGCGACAACTACTTCTTCTTTCTGGTCCTGCCGGCTTTTCTGGCCGCCAAGCTGCTGATGCTCGATGCAGACCATTTTCACGTCGGTGTGACGATGGCTGTGGGGTTGTTCCGTACGGCCTTCCTGGTGATGCTGGAGCGCACCCTGACCCAGTTCGTGAAGGGTGTCTTCAAGGTGGATGTGCTGCGCGAGCCGCGTCTCGACGCAGGCATCAAGTTGCTGGCGGTGACGCTGGTATTCCAGGGCTGGATGCCCAATGCGCTGGCCGCCCCGCTGTTGTTGGTCCTGTCCCTGCTGCTGCTTGTGCGCTTCGCGTTCTGGCAGCCGCGTCTCGGCATGACCCGGATCGAGCTGGCGGTGATGTATCTGGGCTATCTGGCGATCGTGGCCCAGTTGCTGATCGAGTTTGCCAACCTGCTGATTGCGCCGGTCTGGGTGGGCAGCGTGTCGGTGCATGTGTTCACCTTCGGCGTCATGGGGCTGATCATTCCGGCCATGCTGGTGCGCATTTCCAAGGGCCACACGGGTCGCAAGGTGGTTTTTGATGTGGGTGACAAGCTGTTGATCTGGATCATGCTGTCGGCTTTTGTCGTGCGCATCGTGCTGCCCCAGCTGGCGCCGGAAGCCTATCCGCGCTGGGTTCATCTTGCCGCCGGAGGCTGGTTCGCGTGCTTCGCGATTCTCGGCGTGCGCATGCTCCCGCGGCTGCTTGCGCCCCGGGTGGATGGCAAGGAGCACTAAGACGTTCAGGTGGGGGGTTTATCCACCTATCACCGGTCAAGGCCTCCCGGTTTTGGATCGTCTAGGGTTGGAGCCTGAGAGCGCGGAGCCAACCTGACGGACCCGCCAGACAAGGGATGCCCATGCACTATCCGGACTTTTTCGACACCATACCCCGCTTGCAGATGCACGATCCGCTGGCGGATTTCCTTGGGGCTGCCGAGGGTGGGTGTATTGAATACGCCTACCTCGACGCCGTGAAGCTGGCCGGTCATTCCTGCCCGACCGTGGCCAGCGCCTACTGGTTGACCTGCCTGGCGCTGAGGGCGCTCTACGGGGCGACGCTGCCGGAACGTGGCGGCGTGCAGGTGACTTTCCGGGACAGCCGGGTAAGCGGCGTTACCGGCGTCATCGCCAACGTGGTGTCACTGCTCACCGGTGCCACCACCGACACCGGCTTCAAGGGCCTGGCCGGGCGCTTCGATCGGCGCGATTTGCTGGCCTTCGACGCGGAACAGCCCCTCGACATCCGCTTCACCCGCAAGGACAGCGGGGCCGCCGTCGATGCGATGGCCCGGCTGCGCGATGTGCCTGCCGACCCGCAGATGGCGCCGCTCATGCAGCGCTGCCTGGCCGGGGATGCCAGCGCCGACGAGGCCCGGCGCTTCCGCGTGTTGTGGCAGGACCGGGTGCGTCGCGTGCTGCTCGAGCACGCCACCGATCCCGATATTTTTGTCATTCGTCATGTCGACTGAGCCAGGAGGCCCCATGACCCGCAAACCTTCTGATTCGCCTGGCAGTGCCCTGTCTTCGCCGCCGTGCTTTGCCGCGGATTTTCCCGGTCACTTCGGGGAGGGCGCCGAGGCGAGCAACGTCGACATGCTCCTCGTCGAGCGCCTCAATGCCCTGCTGGAAGCGGAGCGGGCCGGCGCCAAGGTCCTCGCCATTCTGCGCGACGGCCTCGATCTCCGTTCTCCCGTGCGCCAGTTGCTCGACCGCCTGCAGAAAGACGAGGGCGCCAATGCGGTGACGCTCTACAAGAGCATTCAGCGTCTGGGTGGCTGCGCCTCCCACGATACCGGTGCCTTCGTTCACAAAACACTCGCCATCAGCGGGCTTGCAGAGCGGCTGGCTTTCCTGAACAAGGGCCAGGCCTGGGTCGTGCGCAAGATTGACGAAGCATTGCCGGACATCACCGATGCGACCACGCGGGCGATGCTCGAAGAGATGCGGCGTTCGCACGTGGACAACATTGCGGCTTGTGCGGCCTTGCTCAAGGCCGGTTTGCCGGCCTGATCTTTTGTGTGCTGTCTGCGTCATTGACCTGCATCAACGGGTAAATAAACTCTGTACCCACGGTAATCCGGCAAGACTGTACAGCTCCGCGCAGGCCCGCCAATGCGTAAATGGCGGCTGGTTGAAATTCAGGAGGGTGCAGCATGGAATTCGCGATAAGCGCTCCGGCGGGCGATGCGGAGGAGAGGGTTCCGGGTAACCGGGGGATCTGGGTGGGCATCCTGTGCGAGCTGACCGAGTTCGCCTTGATGTTCGTCGCCTATGCCTGGTTCAAGCTGACCCATCCGGCCGACTTCGACAACGGACCGGCCATGCTCAATACCGCCAGCGGAGTGGCGAACACCGTGGTGATGCTCACCAGCGGCTATTTTGCCGTGCGTGCCTTGAGCGCGATTCGCCGCAACGATGTGACGGGCGCGCGCAACTGGTTGATCGCAACGCTCGTTGGTGGGATCGCTTTCCTGGTGATCAAGGCCTTCGAGTTCCGCTGGAACGTCGATCATGGGGTGGTCGGTACCGGCAACAGCTTCATCGCCATCTACTACTACCTGACCTTCAATCACCTGGTGCATGTGGTGTGGGGTTGCCTGGGGTTGATCTGGGCGATTCTGCGCACGAGTTTTGGTGCTTACAGCCCGGAGGATCACGAAGGGCTGGAGGCGGCCACGTTGTACTGGCATGCCACCGATCTGGCGTGGATCGTGATTTTTCCGCTGCTCTACGTGCTGCGCTGAGGAGAACCAGACATGGATACGCAGGAACGCCGGGTGACGTGGGTGTGGCTGGGTCTGGTGGGGCTGACGCTGGGCAGTGCATGGCTCGGTGAGCACGCCTTGCCGGCAGGCCTTACGGCGCTTGTGGTGGCGACGATCGTTGGTGTCAAAGGCCTGCTGGTGATCCGCCATTTCATGGGGCTCACGGAGGCCAGTTCGCGCTTGCGGCAGGTGATGCGCCTGTACTTCGTCGTGGTGCCGGTGCTGATCCTGCTGGCCGGCAGCGCGGGCGTGGCGATGGGGTCGTAGTCAGTTCATGGGTTTGTCCAGCCACTTCAGCAGTGTGGCGTAGAGCAGATCCGGATCGACGGGCTTGGAGAGAAAGTCGTCCATGCCGACGTCGAGGCAGTGCTGGCGATCCTCGCTGAAGGCATTGGCCGTCAGGGCGAGGATCGGGGTGCCGGCATGCCCGGGCAGGCGGCGGATCAGCCGTGTTGCGGCAAGGCCGTCCATCAGCGGCATCTGCATGTCCATCATGATCAGCGCATAGGATCGGTGGCTGGCGAGTTCGACGGCCTGCTGGCCGTTGTCGGCCAGGTCCACTGTCAGTCCGGCGTCGCAGAGCATTTCACTGGCGACGAGCTGATTCACCTGTTCGTCCTCGGCCAGGAGGATGCGGGCGCCCGGGTGAGTCTGCCGGATTTGCTCCAGGGCCAGATCAGGTCTGGCGACCGGTAAGGCGTCTTGGGCCTGGCTGATGCCGAGGCGGGCGGTGAACCAAAAGGAACTGCCTGCCCCCGGTTGGCTGTCCGCTCCCGTTTCTCCGCCCATCAGGCGGGCCAGGTGCCGGTTGATGGCGAGGCCGAGTCCGGTGCCGCCATATTTGCGCGTGGTGGAGCCGTCCGCCTGTTCGAAGGCATTGAAGAGCCGTGCCAGTTGCCCGGCGGACAGGCCGATGCCGGTATCGCTGACTTCGACGCGCAGGAGTAGCCCGGTTTCCGTTTTTTCTGCAACCCGCAGACTGAGGGTGATGCCGCCGTGCTCGGTGAACTTGATGGCGTTGCTGAGGTAGTTGAGCAGCATCTGGGTCAGGCGGGTCACGTCACCGACCAGTCCCCGGGGAATGGCGTCCGTCCTGACCTGATAGTCCAGGCCCTTGGCGCGGAGCTTTTCGCCGATCTGGCTACCGACTGACTCGAGCAGCTCGTCGAGGCGGAAGTCGATTTGTTCGATCTCCAGCTTGCCCGCCTCGACTTTCGAAATGTCGAGGATGTCGTTGATGATCGCCAGCAGATGGGTAGCGGCCTTGCCGGTCTTGTCGAGAAACTCTCCTTGCCGCGGGCTCGTGGCTTCCCGCTGCATGATGCGGGTCAGCCCGATGATGGCGTTCATCGGGGTACGGATTTCGTGACTCATGTTGGCCAGAAAGACACTCTTGGCCTGGGTGGCCGCTTCAGCCTGGGTGCTGCGCCGCTCAAGCTGGCGATTGAGCTCCTCGATCTGGCTGGTACGCTCCTCGACCCGTTCCTCCAGATGATGGCGGTGCTGGTCCAGTTCCTCGACCAGGTTTTTATATTCGGTGATGTCGGTGTGGGTGCCGGACATGATCAGCGGCCGTCCTTCCGCGTCGCGCTCCACAATCTTGCCGCGGGAGTGGATCCAGCGCCATTCGCCGGACTTGGTGATGCAGCGAATCTCCGCGTCGTGGTAAGGCGCGAGCCCCTTCAGGTGGGCTTCGATGGATTGCATGTTGGCTGTCAGGTCGTCGGGGTGTACGAGGTTGGGCCAGTTTTCCTCGCGCAGGTCCAGCTCGCCGGGCGCAAAACCCAGCATGGACTCGAAGCGGGGGGTGGCGTCGAAGCGGTGCGTCTGCAGATGCCAGTCCCAGAAGCCCTGGTCGGAGCCTTCGATGACCCGGGCGTAGCGGGCCCGGAGTGCTTCCTCCTTGTGTTCTGCCTGGCGGCGCGCGCGCAGGGAAAAAAACACGACGCTGGTGATGGTGGCGAGGAGCAGTAGGGTTGCCGCAGAGGCCAGCTGGAACCGGTTGTGCAGGTACGTGACCCGCTCATGGGCATGCTGCCGGATCAGGGTGTCGGCGCGGACCGCCTCTTGTTCCAGATTCTGGAATGCGGCCATCAGGCCCGCCTTCTGTTCAGCCTGGCGGGGGCCCTGTGGTTTCGAGGCGGCGAGGAGTGCTTCGAAGTGGGTGGCGCTGCGCTGTAAGGCATCGGCCTGGGTGGCGCCGATGTCGCCAAGCTCGGTCAGGGTGGTGTCGAGGGATTCGGTCGCCTGGTGCAGCAATGCCAAGCCTTGATCGTGGCGGGAGGAGGGGCGTTCGGTTTCGTTGCCGAGGCTGGCATGGAGAAAGCCCTGGGCCAGCTCGATGCGCGCCTGGCGCACTGAGTCGAGGCGCCGGGTGGTCTGTTCGAGGGTTTGCTGCTGTGTGAGGTAAAGCCACGCCAGTGCCGCAGCGAACAGCGCAGCAAGGCCCACTGCCAGGCCGAGCAGCAGGCAGGGTTTGTCTATCGGGAGAGAGAAGGTCCGGGCTTTCATGGGTCAGGGATTCCGGCGGTGCTGATCCTGCCGGATATTTTGTCACCGCTGAAACCTAAGTGCACCGACTGGTGCGTTGAATGATCATCGGCTCGTTAGGGGCTGTGTGGATAGGTCGGAAGTGTCACTCTATGCGCAAGGGACGCAATTACGGCATTCCTGCCTGCAACTGAACAGGGGTTGTCGCCTGTCTGGAGTGCCCTGATGAATAGAGCGTTTTTGTTGTGATGAATCCGACAAAAAAGAGCGCTGTTGTCAGCGTTGCCACAAAGATTCCGGGGCACCTTTTTGGGGTGGGTAATACGCGCCGGCACGACATTACAAAAACATTCGACGCGCACGGAATGCCTTGCTATTGTGTGAATGCGCGGACCACCTCAAGGCCGCCATTTCTTAAATGGAGCGCGTCAATTGGGTACTAAGCTTTACGTAGGCAATCTGGCCTACAGCGTCGACAAGAGCAGTCTTGAAGAGCTGTTCGGCGATTTCGGAACCGTGACATCTGCCCAGGTGATCATGGATCGGGAAACCGGCCGCTCCAAGGGCTTCGGCTTTGTTGAAATGGGTTCCGACCAGGAAGCGCAGGCAGCTATCTCCGCCCTGAATGGCAAGAACGTCGATGGTCGCAATCTGACCGTTAATGAAGCCCGTCCGCAGGAGCCCCGTACTGGCGGCTTTGGCGGTGGCGGCGGCGGTGCCCGTCGTGGCCCCGGCGGTGGCGGCGGTGGTGGTGGCTTCGGTGGCGG
>NZ_SDKK01000024.1:0-37256 GCF_008107625.1 Zoogloea oleivorans | reverse complement strand
GGCGGCGGTGGCGGTCGTCGTGGTCCTGGCGGCGGCAGCGGTGGTGGCGGTGGCTACGGTGGTGGTGGCGGCAACCGCTACTGATCATCGACCCCGGCCTGTCGGTATCGGCGGGCCGGTAAATTTCCGGTTTTTTAAGGCAAACCCTGCGGCACATCCGCCTGCGAGTGCTTTGCTTTGTTTTTAGATTTGACTGGAAGGTGCTCTTGGCCAAGACCAATTATTCATTCGAAAAGCGTCAGCGAGAGCTTGAAAAGAAGCGCAAGGCGGAAGAAAAACGTATGCGCAAGCATGACGACAGGGGCGCGTCCGATGACGCAGCCGACGGCCAGCCGGCCGGTGATGATGAGGCGCCTGCACCGTCCGGGGCTGATAGCCCGGCAACGAAACCCGACTGAGGCCGCTCCCAGCGAGCTGCCCACAAGAATTGTAGAAACCCCGCAAGCCCTGCCTGCGGGGTTTTTTTACGCCGTTTCGAAATGCTCCAGCATCAGCTGAATGCTCGATACCCCGTTGTATTCATTGACCGCCAGCCGGAAGGCCGCGTGAATCGACGGGCCGGCCTGAGCGGCATGATTGAACTGGATGGCGTCGATGCGGGTACTGCCTTTGCGCAACTGCAGCTTGAGGTGTTTGTCCTTCAGGATGCGCTGATTCTCGACCCGGAAGGTGTCGTCGAAGACCGGCGCAGCGAAACCCTGACCCCAGATTTCCCGCTCCAGCAGGCGGGCGGTTTCCAGGCTGTAGAGGCTATCTTCGAGCGCACCGTCGGTTTCGAGATTGCGGGTCAGGTCGGCGGGGTCGATCAGGCCGTGGACGACGCTTTCGAACAGGGCCTGGAAACGCGCCAGGTCGTTTTCGCGGATGGTCAGTCCGGCAGCCATGGCATGGCCGCCAAACTTCAGGATCAGATCCGGCGCCTGCTTGGTGACCAGATCGAGGGCGTCGCGCAGGTGCAGGCCGGGAATCGAGCGGCCGGAGCCCTTCAGCTCGCCCTCGTTGCCGCGGGCGAAGGCGATGGTCGGGCGGTGGAATTTCTCCTTGATGCGCCCGGCGAGGATGCCGATGACGCCCTGATGCCATTCGGCCTCGAACAGCGTGAGCGTGGAGCGGGTGCCCGGGTCGATACCGTCAAGCTCGGCCATCGCGCCTTCCTGCATGTCGGCTTCGATGGCACGGCGTTCGCGGTTGAGCTTGTCGAGTTCCTGGGCGATGTTGAGCGCCCGGCTGATGTCGTCGGTGATCAGGCATTCGATACCGAGGGACATGTCGGCCAGGCGGCCGGCGGCGTTGAGGCGCGGGCCGAGGGCGAAGCCCATGTCGAAGGTGGTGGCGCGGGCCGCGTCACGCCCGGCTGCGGCAAACAGGGCGCGAATGCCGGGTTGCATGCGGTCGGCGCGCATGCGCTGGAGGCCTTGCGACACCAGGATGCGGTTGTTGTGGTCGAGCTTGACCACGTCGGCGACGGTACCCAATGCGACGAGGTCGAGGAGTTCGGCCAGATTCGGCTCGGTCTTGCCCTCGAAGGCACCCCGTTCGCGCAGCTCGGCACGCAGGGCGAGCATGGTGTAGAACATGACGCCGACGCCGGCCAGGGCTTTGCTCGGAAAGGCGCAGCCGGGCTGGTTGGGGTTCACGATCACGTCGGCTTCGGGCAGTTCGTCGCCCGGCAGGTGGTGGTCGGTGATGACGGTGGCGATGCCGTGCTCCCGCGCGGCCGCAACACCTTCAACGCTGGCGATGCCGTTGTCCACGGTGATCAGCAGGTCCGGCTCCATTTTTGCGGCCAGTTCGACGATGGCCGGGGTCAGGCCGTAGCCGTATTCGAAGCGGTTCGGCACCAGGTAGCCCACGTCGGCGCCAAAGGCGCGCAGGGCGCGGATGCCCACTGCGCAGGCGGTGGCGCCGTCGCAGTCGTAGTCGGCCACGATGATCATCCGCGCGCCGGCTTCGATGGCGTCGGCGAGAATTTCGGCGGCTTCGCGCACGCCTTTGAGCTGGGTCGGCGGCAGCAGGGACTTCAGGCTGTAGTCGAGTTCTTCCCGGTTTTCGATGCCGCGGGCAGCGTAGATGCGGGCGAGGAGCGGGTGCGTGCCGGCTTCGAGCAGGCGCGTGACGGCGCGGATGGGTACCGGACGAGGCAGGATGCGGGTCATGGATTTTGCGGATTGGGTGCTGGCGCGCTGGCGAGCAGGGTGTCGAGGGGCCGGGGCTTGCGCCAGAACTTCCACAGTCCCGAGGCGGAAACCTCGATGTGCAGGAAATGCTTGTCGCCGGGGGCGCTGATGCGCAGCTTGCTGATTTGTTTGGCTTTCAGGGCCGCCAACAGGGGGGCAAACCAATTTGTGTCGAGTTCTTCGATAGCGGCCAGCCAGGCGGCGCTGTCCATGTGCAGGGCCGGGCGCTGGAGGCTGTCGACGATGGCCAGTGTTGTGCCGGGCTGCTCCCGGTAACGGTCGGCGGCCTGTACCTCGATGCCGGCGTGGCGGGCCAGGCCGCGGGCGAAGGGCTGGTCTGCCTGGATGTGGCTGGCCGGCGTGTGGGCAGGTGCATCCCGGGGGCCGGCGCCCCACAGCCATACGCCGTTGATGGTGCGCTGGCCGGCTTCTTGGCGGGCGGCATTCACCGGGTGGTTGTAGAGCCACACCTCAAGTTCGTTGGAGAGGCGCGCCCAGCGGGCGACCTCGTCGCCTTCGGGCATGAACAACTGCACCGGGCGTCCGCTGACGTCGGCAATCGGATGGAAAAAGGGCTTCGGTTCGTCGGGCAGGGCGACGTACCAACGATCCGCTGTCGGCGCTTCAAAGCGGCCGATGTCGGCGAAGGTCTCGTTGATGCCGGTCATCAGAATGTCGGCTTCCGCGCGGGTGATGGCGAGGCTGCTGGCATCGGCGAGGAGCAGGCGGTCGCGGGAGAAGTGCAGGTGCACCGGGTCGCAGCACAGCCAGTGGACGTCTTTTGGCGTGTTGGTGGCTTCGCCGAGACGACGCAGGTGGGCATAGGGCGTATGGCCCCCGTTCAGACCGAACTCCCCGGCCAGCCAGGTTTCGAGGGCCACGGCGGGACGCCAGGCGTGGCTGGCATGGCCGAGCAGGACCGGAAGTGCTGTCAGGGGGGGCGCCGCGGGCAACTTGCCGAAGGCCGCAGTGGGCCAGGCCAGGCCGGGAACAACGAGGTGAAACTGCATGAATGTGCCGGGTAAACAGGTGCGGGATGCCAGGAGCGGAATACCAGTGGCGAGTCTAGCATGCACCCGGCGGAGGGCTGTTCAGGTCAGGGCGTTTCGGTGATCTCCTGCAGTGCCGAGCCAAAGCTGGTGGAGCACAGGAGGAGCTGGCTCGGGCCGAGGTTGCGGGTTTCGCTGCGCGTGCAGGTGGGGCTGTTGTCGCCTCCGAGGATTTCCAGCGGCAGGTCGCGCAGGGTGCGTGCGTCGGCCGGGGCGGCGGCAAAGGCTCCAGCGCGACTCAGGCCAGCGCGGAAAAAATTGCGCGGGCCGTCGGTAACCAGGAACAGCAGGGTGGCTTTGCTTTGGCTGGCGCGGGGGGCCGGGCGGGTCTGATTGTCCTGGGCGGGCAGGGTGACGGTGAGCGTGCGCTCGATGCGACCGAGGGGGTCGATCTGGTTGGGATACAGCAGGGTGAAGCCGTCGTTGCTGGCCGCCACAACGTGAAGGTAGCCGGGCTGGCTGCTGGTGAGGGTGAAGCGCATCGGCTTGCCTCCTGCACGGTAGTTCGTCCGCAGACCATTCACGCTGATCTGGCGCCGCTCGTCCCGCTGGGCATGCAGGGCCGTGAGCAGTGCGTGAGGGCTGATCGCGTCGCCACGTGGCATCACCGGGGCCGGGATCAGGTTGCCGTTGCCGGCGAGGGTGACAAGCGGGCGAGCGCCGGGATGGTTGGCGAGCGTTGTCCGGGTGCAGTCGACGAGTTCCCTGCCGGTGGGCATGCCGGCTGCTGCGCTGAGTGTGGCGCGGCCATCAAGGCAGGCGAGGAGAGCCTGGGTGAAAAGTCCGCCCTGGCTGTTGGCCGGGGTGGTGGACGCTTCCTGTGTGGCGCCAAGATAGAGGATGTTTCGGCTCTTGCCTTCGTTCAGGCTGTGCGTGACGGTGTCTTCGGATGCCTGGCAAGCGCCGGCGCCGGCTCGGGTGTCGATCAGGAGCACCAGCTTGTCAGCCCTGTGGGCAAGGCTGCGCACATGGGCGGCAAGTTCCGTGGCGGTGAGCACGTCCTTGCTGGTGGGGAGCGTGAATCCGGTGCTGCAGCGGCCGGCTTCACGCAGGCGGGTGCTGTTACCGGATACATGGATGAAGGCACGATCCCTGTCTCCCATCCGGGCATCCAGATCGACCAGGGCTTTGCGCAGCCCGTCCAGGGTGAGCTCGGCCTGGGCCGGTTGACGGATGTTGGCGTCCGGGACTCCCATCAGACGGGCGATGGCGGCGGCGTGAGTGGCGTCCTGCCGGCTGGCGGGGGCGGCGCTGCCGAGTGACAGGAGCAGGGCGTGGTTGCTGGCGCGGGGGGCGGTGCGGGGCACTGGCGGCAGGTCGGTGCCGACGGGCTGGCGGGTTGGACTGGCGAAGGCATTCTGTGTCGGGGCGTCCATGCTCAGGCTTTGTTCGCGCACCCAGCCGCGTCGATTGCCATCCGCTTCGACCTGGACCCAGTCTCGCCGGGTTTCGAGCACACGAACAGTGGTGCGGCGGTGCAGCTCCATGATGCTCCATGAACTGCTGCCGGGTTGTTCCCGCAGTTTCTCGGGCTGGGTGACGGTGGCTGTGCCTGCCGCCGTTGCGACTGCGCTTGCCAGCAGGAACACTGCCGGAAAAAGCCGGTATGTCATGGCGTTTCTGTTCATGGTGTCGGATAGTTTCTAATATTCAGGTTTTGGACAGGGTTGTTCGTTAAGGATCTCTTGGTATTGAATGATCCCATTCTTCCGTTTTTCCCAAACTAGTTGGTGAGCACCATGAAAAAGACGAATGTACGTGCAGTTGTAGCGCTGATCACGTCGGCTGCGTTGGTATTGTCGGGCTGTGCAACACCCGGGCAAGGGGGTGTCGGCGCTCCGGTTGCCGGCGGACAGGTGGGCTGTGGCCTGCAGGCCACCACCCAGACAAACAATACGCTTTCCGGCGCGGCGATCGGCGCCGGTGTGGGTGCGTTAGTGGGTGCGGCCGCCGGACGTGGCCACGTCAAGAACGTTGCTGCGGGTGCTGCTGTTGGCGGGCTGGTGGGGGCGGGCGTCGGTGCCTATATGGATCAGCAGCAGGAAGTGCTCAAGCGCGATCTCGCCGGCTCGGGCATCAATATGGCCCGTTCCGGTGATGTGATCATCCTGACGTTGCCTGAAGGCATTCTGTTTGCGTCAGGCAAGTCTGCCCTGTCGGCACAGGCCAGGCAGGGCCTTGACCGACTGGTCAACCCGCTCGTCAAGTTCGACAAGACCGCGGTGACGGTGTGCGGGCACACGGATAACGTGGGCGCGCGCGACTTGAACGTCAAGTTGTCGGCTGACCGGGCCCGTGCGGTGTCGGACTACCTGGCCCAGAAGGGTGTGCCGGCATCGCGCCTGTCGGCCATCGGCATGGCCGACGACCAGAGCATCGGCGACAACAAGACCCAGGCAGGGCGCGCGACGAACCGTCGGGTTGAGGTTGTCCTGCGGCCGATCCAGGGCTAGGTCGTCGTTTTCGCTTACAGAATTGGGACTCCGGCGGGATACCCAGCCCCGGCCTTCTCCGGCACAATGCGCGGCTGCGCCGGGTCCCGGCGTTTCCGGTTTTCCTGCTGATGTCCTATGAATTTCTGGTCGGCCTGCGCTATACCCGCTCCAAGCGGCGTGCGCAGGGCCGTAATCGCTTCATTTCCTTCATCTCCCTGGTGTCCATGCTCGGCATTGCGCTGGGGGTGGCGGCGCTGATCGTCGTGCTGTCCGTGATGAACGGCTTCCAGCGTGAATTGCGTACGCGCATTCTCGGGGTCGCTTCGCATGTGCAGGTGAGCGGCTTCGACGGCGAGCTGGGCAACTGGCAGCGGGTTGCCGACGACGCTGCCAAGCATCCGCGGGTCAAGGCGGTGGCGCCCTTCGTGCAGGCCCAGGGCATGTTGTCCTTTGATCAGACCGTGCGCGGCACGCTGATCCGCGGGGTGCTGCCGGATGCTGAAGACAAGGTGGCGGATTTTTCGCAGCACATGCGCGCCGGCAAGCTGGAGGATCTGCAGGCTGGCGGTTTCGGTGTCGTGCTGGGCGCCGATCTGGCGCGGGCCTTGCGGGTGTCGATGGGCGAAAAGGTGACCTTGATCGCCCCTCAGGGCCTGGTGACGCCGGCGGCGATCCTGCCGCGGCTCAAGCAGTTCCGGGTGGTGGGGATCTTCGAGGTGGGAATGTTCGAGTATGACTCCAGCCTGGCCCTGATCCATTTGCAGGACGCCCAGACCCTGTACCGCATGGAGGACCGGGTTTCGGGGGTGCGTCTCAAACTCGACGATCTCTTCGCGGCACCGCGGGTTGCCCGTGAGCTGATGCAGTACGTGGATGCGGATACGCTGATTTCCGACTGGACGCGTAGCCATGCCAACTTCTTCCGCGCCGTGCAGATCGAGAAGAACGTGATGTTCATCATCCTGCTGCTGATCGTGGCAGTGGCGGCCTTCAATATCGTGTCGACGCTGGTCATGGCGGTGCAGGATAAACAGGCGGACATCGCCATCCTGCGCACCCTTGGGGCGAGTCCTGGATCGATCATGAAAATTTTCGTGATTCAGGGGGCGCTGATCGGCTTCATCGGGCTGGCCATCGGGGTGCTTGGCGGCGTCACGCTGGCGCTGAATATCGACGTGGTGGTGCCGGCCATTGAGCGGGCCTTCGGTATCCAGTTTCTGGCCAAGGACGTGTATTACATCTCCGACCTGCCGTCCGAGCTGTTGTGGTCGGACGTGATCACGATCACTGCTGTGTCTTTCGTGCTGACCCTGGTGGCGACGCTTTATCCGAGCTGGCGGGCGTCCCGTCTCAATCCGGCGGAGGCCCTGCGTTATGAGTAATGCTGTGATGAACGGAACGGTGATCGAGTGCCGTGGCTTGTCCAAGTCCTTCCGTGAAGGGGCGGAGGCCCTTGAGGTCTTGTCCGGTGTGTCCCTGTCCGTCGCCCGGGGCGAACGGGTGGCGGTGGTGGGCACTTCGGGCTCCGGCAAGAGCACGTTGCTGCATCTGCTGGGCGGGCTGGATGTGCCCTCGGCGGGTGAGGTGAAGCTGCTCGGGAAGGATTTTTCGACGATCTCGGACGCCGAGCGTGGCGCGCTGCGCAACCAGTCGCTCGGTTTCGTCTATCAGTTTCACCACTTGCTGGCGGAATTCTCGGCCCTTGAAAACGTGGCCATGCCCCTTTTCGTGCGGCGCATGAAGAAGGACGAGGCCCTGGCCCGGGCTGCCGAGACGCTTGCCGCTGTCGGTCTGGGGCACCGGCTGGACCATACGCCGGGCGAGCTTTCCGGTGGCGAGCGCCAGCGGGCGGCCATCGCCCGGGCGCTGGTCACCCGGCCGGCCTGCGTGCTGGCCGATGAACCCACCGGCAACCTGGATCGTCATACCGCCGAGAAGGTCTTTGCCCTCATGCTGGAGCTGGCGGAGGAGCAGGGAACCAGTTTTGTGATCGTGACGCACGATCTGCAACTGGCTGCCCGGGCCAGCCGGATACTTCATTTGAGGGACGGAATTCTGGATCAGGAGCATTGATCCAGAACAGAAAGTGCCTTGTTTATAAGGTGCTTATGCATGCTGCCGGGCAATCAGGCTGTCTCAAGTTCACCGGCAGGCAAGCCGATAAGGGCTGACACGTGGCGTAGATAAACGACCCAGCCCTTGTCGGAGAAATCATGAAAGTCCTGTTCGCCCCGGCCGTTGCGATGCTTAACCGCATGCGTTATCCGGCCAAGTTTATGCTCCTCGGCCTGATCGCTTTCCTGGTGATCGGTTTTCTCCTTGTCCAGCTGACCCTCTCGCTGCGCTCCAGCATCATTTTCGCAGAGAAGGAACTCGACTCCATCCAGAGGGTGCCAACGCTCCTGAAGGTGATCGAACTTGCCCAGCAGCACCGGGGCCTGTCTTCCGGGGTGCTGAACGGCAACGAGGAGTTGCGTCCCCGGCTGCAGAAGAAAACCGAAGAACTGGTTGCGGCGATGAAGGTGGCAGACGAAATCCTGACCACCGGTGCCACGCCGTCGGCGAAGAAGCGCTGGAACGAGGTGGATGCCGGCTGGGAGGCGCTGCGCTCCGGCGGCCTGGGCATGAAGCCGCGCGACAATCTTGTCGCCCACACGGCGCTTATCCGTAAGGCCACTTTGGCCCTGCACGATTTGGGGGATGACGGCAACCTCACTCTCGATCCGTCCGCCGACACTTATTACCTGATCGACAACACGGTGCGCCGGGTGCCGGATGTGTCCGAGCGTCTCGGCCGTCTGCGGGCCATGGGAACGGGCGCCCTGGCCGCCAAGGCCGTCGATGATCAGCGCCGTTTCGATATCAGCTCCCAGCTCGGTGAGCTGAACATGGCGGTGACCGATCTCAACGAGAACTTCGACCGTGCCGCCATTGCGAATCCCCGGGTCGGGGCATCCCTCGACAAGCTCGGCAAGGAGTTCAACGCGGGGACTTCGAAGGTCGTTGAGGTGCTCCAGGAGCATGTCCTGAAAGGTGATTTCGAGATGGCCCCACCGGTCTATTTCGATATGGTCACCCAGACCATCAGCATGGTTTTCAGCAAGACGTATCAGGAGCTCATTCCCGAAACGACGCGTCTGCTCGACGCCAGGCTGTCCAGTTTGAAGCAGGCGTTCACCCTGGCTGCAGTGTTCACCGGAGTCGCCCTGCTACTGCTGCTGTACTTGTCCGTTGCCTTCTGCCTGGCGGTGATGCAGTCCGTCAATGAACTGCGGGCGGGGGCACGGGAGCTGGCCGCCGGCAATTTGCGTTCGCGCATCGACTTTTCTGCCCAGGATGAACTCCGCAAGGTGGCCGATCAGTTCAATGAAATGGCCCAGTCCTTTGCTGATGTGATCGGCAAAGTGCAAAACGGGGCCAATGGTGTGGCCAGTTCGGCGGTTTCCCTTGCCAGTGCCGCATCCCAGGTGTCGAATGGGTCCGACCAGCAGAGCGCGGCGGCTTCGAACATGGCCGCGGCAGTCGAGGAAATGACCGTTGGCATCGAGGAAATTGCCAGCAGTGCGTCCTCCGCCGAGGGCATTTCGTCCGAGTCCGGCAAGTTGTCGGCCGAGGGGGCGGCGGTCGTCGAACAGACCGTGGTGGAGATGGAGCGCATCGCCGGTTCGGTGCGCGAGTCGGCTGCGGTGATCCAGGATCTGGGTGACCAGTCGGCACGCATATCGACCATCGTGAATTCCATCAAGGAGATTGCCGACCAGACCAACCTGCTGGCCCTCAACGCAGCCATCGAGGCCGCCCGGGCGGGCGAGACCGGGCGGGGCTTTGCGGTGGTGGCCGACGAGGTGCGCAAACTGGCAGAAAGAACCGCCAAGGCTACCGACGAGATTACCGGCATGGTGGCGTCCATCCAGAAGGGGACGAGCCGTGCGGTGGATACCATGCACGATGGGGTGACGCGGGTCCAGGAAGGGGTGGTACTGGCCGGCAAGGCCGGTGCCTCCATGGACCAGATCCGGGCAGGAGCCAGCCAGGTCGTCAACGCCGTCACTGATATTTCTGCCGCCTTGCGCGAACAGGGGGCGGCGAGCACGGATATTGCCCGCAATGTCGAGCACATCGCCCGCATGGCCGAGCAGAACTCGGCGGCGGTCAGGGATACGGCAGATACCGCCCATCGCCTTGAGAGCCTGGCCCAGCAATTGAGGGCAGAAGTCGCCCATTTCCGTATCTGACAGTCAAACCGGAAGCTCAGGCTTCCGGTTTTTGCTTCCTGGTTTGCTGGAGTTGCCATGAATATCATTTTTGTCCCGGCTATAGGGCTGCTCAACAAGATGCGCTACCCGGCCAAGTTCGGCCTTGTGGGGGCGATCTCCTTTCTGATCATGCTGGCCTTGCTCGTCCAGTTGGCGGGCTCTCTCAAAACCAGTCTCACGACGACCGAAAACGAGCTCGATGCGATCAATCGCGTCCCGAAAGTCCTGTCGGTGATCCAGCTTACCCAGCAGCATCGCGGGCTGTCATCCGCGGTATTGAGCGGCAACGAGGCGATGGGGCCGGCCCTGTCGAAGAAAAGTGAAGAGCTGGTCGCCGCGATGAAGCAGGCCGATGAAGCTCTCTCGGTGCTGGTCGAGGCCGATCATCGCCAGCGCTGGCAGGAGACCAAGGGCGCCTGGGAGGCCCTGCGTTCCGGGGGTTCCGGAATGAAGGCGGCAGACAATATCGCGGCGCATACGCGACTCATCGCCCAGCAGACGGTCGTTCTGCACGATCTGGGCGATGCCGGGGAGCTGGCCCTTGATCCTTCCCCCGATTCCTATTATTTGCTCGACAACATCGTTCGCCGTATTCCCACCGTGACGGAACGCCTCGGGCGGCTTCGTGCCCTCGGCACCGGCGCGCTGGCCGCCAAGGCGATGGACGAGCAGCGCCGCTTCGACATCAGCGCCCAGATGGGCGATCTGCACACGGCGATGGCCGACATCAAGGAAAACTTTTCCCGTTCGGCTGCGCTGGATCCGCGCCTCAAGCCGTCCCTTGACAGGCTTGCGGGCGAACTGGAAGTGGAAACCGGCAAGATCGTCGATCAACTGCGCAACCATGTCCTCAAGGATGACTTCGAGATGCCTTCGGAGGCTTACCTGGCGATGACGACCCGCGTTATCGATATGGTCTATGCCCGGACCTTTTCCGAGATACTTCCCGAAACCGAAAGGCTGCTGGCGGAACGGGCCAGGGTGCTCAAGCAGCGTTTTCTGACCAATATCGTCGTGGCGGTTGGCGTCATGCTGGTGCTGGTTTACATCGGAATCGGCATGTACCTCTCGGTGCTTGGGTCGGTCAGGGAGTTGCGTGAAGGTGCGGCCGGCCTGGCTTCGGGCAATCTGGGTACGCGCATCCGTTTCAGTGCATCGGACGAACTGAAGGAGGTGGCCAACCAGTTCAACGAAATGGCCCAGTCTTTCTCCGATGTGATCCGCCGCGTGCAGAGCAGTGCGCATGACGTGTCGCGCTCGGCCATCTCCCTGGCTGAGTCGGCCGCCGAAGTGTCGCGGGGTTCGGAAGCCCAGAGCGAGGCAGCATCGAGCATGGCGGCGGCGGTAGAGGAAATGACGGTCGGCGTGGACGAAATTGCGAACAGCGCGGCCGCGGCGGAGGGCGCTTCCTCCGAGTCGGGGCGGCTGTCGGCCGACGGGGGGAGCGTGGTGGCGCAGACCGTGTCGGAAATGAAGCTCATCGCCGGGACGGTCAATGAAGCGGCCAGGGTGATTCGGGAGCTGGGCGAACAATCGTCGCACATCTCGATGATGGTCAATTCGATCAAGGAAATTGCCGATCAGACGAACCTGCTGGCGCTTAATGCCGCCATCGAAGCTGCGCGGGCCGGCGAGACCGGTCGGGGTTTTGCGGTGGTAGCCGATGAGGTGCGCAAGCTGGCGGAACGTACCGGCAAGGCCACCGACGAGATCACCAGCATGGTGGCGTCAATCCAGGGGGGTACGACACGGGCCGTCGGGACGATGGAGGATGGTGTGAAGCGGGTCGAGAGCGGTGTACTGCTGGCGACCCGGGCCGGATCGTCCATGGAGTTGTTGAGCAGGGGCGCTGGCGATGTGGCGCTGGCGGTGGCGGATATTTCGTCTGCCTTGCGCGAACAGGGGGCGGCGAGCACCGAGATTGCCCGTAGTGTCGAACACATTGCCCAGATGGCCGAACGCAATTCGGCGGCCGTGCGGGATACGGCCGGCACGGCCCGGGAGTTGCAGACGTTGGCCCATCAGCTCCAGGGCGAAGTGGAGCGCTTCCGCATCTGAACCTTTGTTACTCGGGCAGGAGCGCGCCTTCGAGCTCCTGCCGTCCGAGGGGCGAGGCCATGGCGATCACGTGCTGGCCAGGTTCAAGCATGAATTCCTTCGGCGGGTTGAAAACGAAGTCGCCGCCCCGGCGCACTGCCAGCATCACGTAGTTTGGGCTGCGCAGGCACAGGGTCTCCAGCGCCCGGGGTTCGAAACGTAGCGGCACCAGCACTTCCTCCAGACGCAGCTTGTGTTCCGAGCGCAGCATTTCGTCCAGAAACGACACCACGTGCGGCCGGATCATGCTGGAGGCGATGCGCATGCCGCCGGTGAAGTCGGGCGAGATCACGCTGTCGGCGCCAGCCTTGCGCAGCTTTTCCGTGTTGCGCACCTCATGGCAGCGGGCCACGATACGGATGTTCGGGTTGAGTTGCTTGGCGGTGAAGACGATCATCAGGTTGCGGCTGTCGTCGCCGGTGACGGCGAAAACGCCATGGGCGTCCTCAATGCCGGCGGCGATCAGCAGATCGTCGTCACTGGCGTCACCATTCAGATAAACGAGGCCCGGCAGGCGTTCCCGGTGGGCTTCCATAACCGCTTCGTCGGCATCAATGGCGACGAAATGGCGGTGGGTGGTGGTCAGTTCGTTGGCCACGTTGCGTCCGACCCGGCCGAATCCACAGACGATGTAATGGCCGTGAAGCTTGCGAATCTGTTTTTCCATGCGTCGTCTCCGCAGCGAGTAATCGAGATCGCTCTCGAGAAAGAAAACCGTGAGGCTGGTGAACAGAAATGTCACCGCGCCGAAGCCGGCCAGGGCAATCAGGCCGGCAAACAGCCGCTCAGCAAAGCCGTCGATCTGCACCACCTCGCCGTAGCCGACGGTGGTGATGGTGATGATGGTCATGTAGAAAGCGTCGGAAAAATCAGCCTTGTCGCCGCCGGCCATGTAGAAGCCGACGGTGCCGACAAGCATCAGCACGAGCAGAAAGCCGGCCGCGAAGTAAATCCGCAGCAGGATGCGCGGGAGTTGGCTGCTGCGTCCGCGGGGCGTCCCTGTCTGCCGCCTCCGCCGTCGGAGGAGGCTGCGCAGCCACGGGATGATGGTTGTGATTTTCAAGTGTGACGGGACCGGCGTTTGTTCCAGTGGTGAATCAGGTACGCCCGCCAGGCGATGCGGGTCAGCAGGTAGCCGAGCAATGACAGGCTGGCGCCGAGGAGGATGAGTCCGAGGGCGAGCGGGCGGCCGAGTCCGGCCATCCATTGGATCAGGGCTTCGATCCAGCTCCCCAGGCCTGCCGGTCCCCATTCGGGCGGTGCGGTGAAAGGTCTGCCGCCATTGCCGAGAATCCATTCCCCCATGGCGAAGGCCAGGATGTAGAGCGGCACGATGGTGAAGGGATTGGTGTACAGCGTGGTGAGCAGGGCCAGGGGCAGGTTGACCCGCAAGAGCACGCAGCAGATGGCTGCCCCCAGCATCTGAAAGGGCCCTGGAATCAGGCCGCAGAAAAAGCCGACGGCAACCGCACCGGCCGCCGAGTGCCGGTTGAGGTGCCACAGGCGCGGGTGAAGCAGGGTCGAGCCGAAAGGGGCCAGCCAGCGGTTGGTGGCGAGCGACTCGTGGTCCGGCAGATGGCGCTTGAGCAATCGTCGCATGGTGTTGGCGGACTTGTCGGGTAAAGACCCGTATCTTCACGGGGATTCTAACCGAGCCCCTGCCGCTTGGTGTTTTCGGCGCTTCAGGCTAGATTTGCGTCGATGATGAATATCTGTTTGGTATTTGCTTTCGGCATTTTGTGTGCTCAGCTCGGGGCCGATCTGCCTTCGCCGGCTGCCCGCGGTGCCGCCGTCGTGCTGATTCCAGGTGGCGGGTTGCTGGCGTGGCTGGCCAGTCGGCGATCAGGGGGCTGGTGGCGCAGCCTGCAGGTCATCCTCGTGAGCCTTGCCGCGCTGGCCGCGGGCTGGAGTTTCGCTGCCTGGCGGGCTGAGGTCCGGTTGGCGGAGGTGCTGGCTGCCGAATGGGAGGGACGCGATGTGGTCGTGACGGGCGTGGTGGCTTCCCTGCCACAGGATTTCGAGCGTGGTTTGCGCTTTGTCTTTGCGGTGGAGCAGAGTGCGGCGCCGCTGCCGTCCACGATCTCGATCGCCTGGTATCGCGGTTTTCGTGACGAGGAACTGCACGCCCTGCCGGAAATCCATGCGGGTGAGCGCTGGCGTCTCAGCGTGCGCCTCAAGCGGCCCCACGGCAACGTCAATCCCCACGGGTTCGACTATGAAGGCTGGCTGCTGGAGCAGGGTATTCGGGCCACCGGCTATGTGCGCCCGGCGGAGGGCAACACCCGTCTCGATGCTTTTGTGCCGGGGGTGATGACCGCGGTCGAGCGGACCCGCGAGAAGATTCGCGAGCGCTTTCGGCAGGCCCTGCCTGATGCGCCTTATGCGGGCGTGCTGATCGCCCTGGCGGTGGGGGATCAGCGTGCGATTGCACCGGATCTGTGGCGGGTTTTTGCGCGCACGGGCATTTCGCATCTCGTTGCCATCAGCGGCATGCATGTCACGATGTTTGCGGCCCTGTTTGCTGCTGGCGTCGGCTGGAGCTGGCGGCGCATTCCGGCACTGGCCCTGCGCTGGCCGGCCCAGCAGGCGGGCGTGGTCGCCGGTTTTGTGGCCGCTTTCGGCTACTGCCTGCTGGCGGGCTGGGGCGTGCCGGCTCAGCGTACGCTGTACATGCTCGGCTGTGTGGCACTGGCCCTTGTCTTGCGGCGGGAGACGGCGCCGGGCCGGGTCCTCGCCCTGGCGCTGGCGGTGGTGCTGCTGATCGATCCGTGGGCGGTGATGGCGGCGGGCTTCTGGCTGTCCTTCGGGGCTGTGGCCTTGTTGTTTCTGGTCAGCACGGGACGGCTGGCGTCGGAGGGGCGCCTGCGTGAAGCCCTGCGTACCCAGTGGGCGGTGACGCTTGGGTTGATTCCGGCGTTGCTGGTGCTGTTCCAGCAGTTCTCACTGGTGTCGCCGCTGGCCAACGCGATCGCCATTCCGCTGGTCAGTTTCGTGGTCACGCCACTGGCCGTCGCTTTTGCGATTCTGCCGTTGCAGATGCTGGCCGATCTGGCCCACTCGGCCTTTGTGCTGACCATGCTGCCGGTGCACTGGCTGGCAACTTTGCCGTGGGCCAACTGGCAGCAGGCGGCACCGCCACCGGGGCTGGCTGTGCTGGCGAGCGTCGGTTGCGTCTGGGCCTTGCTGCCGCGGGGAACGCCCGCCCGCTGGGTCGGGTTGACGATGCTGGTGCCGCTTGTCTTGTGGGCCCCGGCGCGACCCGGTGAGGGTGAGGCCACCGTTACCGTCCTTGATGTGGGGCAGGGGCTCGCCGTGCATGTGCAGACGGCTGCGCATGATCTGATCTATGACACCGGTCCGGCCTTTTCGGCCGATGCCAACAGCGGCGAGCGTATCCTGCTGCCCTACCTGAGGGCCGCCGGGGTGCGCCGCCTCGATACGCTGGTGGTGACCCATCAGGACAACGATCACGCCGGTGGTGCCGAAGCCGTGCTGAGTGGCATTCCCGTGGCCGAGGTGCGTACTTCCCTCCCGCTGAATCATCCGGTGCGCCTGATTGCCGGGATGCGTGACCAGCCTTGTGTGGCCGGGCAGCACTGGGAGTGGGACCGCGTGCGCTTCACGATGCTTCATCCCGAGGCGCCAGCCAGCGGAGCGGTTCCGCGCAAGACCAACGACATGGCCTGCGTGCTGCGCGTGGAGGCGGGTGGCCAGCGCCTGCTGCTGACCTCGGATATCGAAGCTGTTTCGGAAGCCGGATTGCTGGCCCGCGAAGGGGCGAATCTGGCCAGTGATGTGCTGGTCGCGCCGCATCATGGCAGCCGGACTTCATCCACGCCGGCTTTCATCGCAGCGACTTCGCCGCGCTGGGTGATTTTTCCGGTGGGTTATCGCAACCGCTTCCGCCACCCCAATCCGGACGTATGGGCGCGCTGGTCGGCAAGCGGCTCACGGCTGCTGCGCACGGATGCGGGTGGGGCGGTCATCGTCCATCTGGGGGCTGGCGAGCCGCGTCTTGAAACCGCCCGTGCGCTGGCGCCGCGTTACTGGTACGGGCGCTGAACGGCTGCAGCCCCGGTAGATGCTATCCTTGGCCCATCCCAACCCGTGTCCCCGTCCATGAGCCTTCTTGCCGCCCTTCGCAAGTTCTTCGCCGGCGCGCCCGAGGTGCCACCCGCGCCCGCACCTGCACCGTCCCCGGCAACCGAACGTCCCCAGTTTCTGGAGCCTCGTCAGCGCAGCGTCCAGTGCGTTGGCGCCCATGGCCTGCATCGCATGGCCTACACGGAATGGGGCGACCCGCACAACGAGCGCGTGCTGATCTGCGTGCATGGCTTGACCCGCAACGGGCGTGACTTTGACGATCTGGCGCGCACCATGGCACCCCACTACCGGGTGATCTGCCCGGACGTGGTCGGGCGCGGGCGCAGCGGCTGGCTGGCGGTGAAGGACGACTACCAACTGCCGACCTACGTGGCCGACATGATCACCCTCATCGCCCGGCTGGACGTGGAAACGGTGCATTGGGTCGGCACCTCGATGGGCGGGCTGATCGGCATGCTGATCGCCAGCCTGCCCGAGAACCCGATCCGGCGCCTGGTGCTCAACGACGTGGGGCCGGTGGTGACCGCCAGTTCGATCCGGCGTATCGGGCAGTACGTGGGAACGGCGCCGGTGTTTCCGAGCTACGACGCGGCCGAGGCCTATATCCGCGAGGTGAGCGCGCCCTTCGGGCACCTTAGCGCCGCCCAGTGGCGGCATCTCTCCGAAACGTCGGTGAAGCAGGTGGATGGCGGCTGGGCCATGCGCTACGACCCCGGCATCGGTGAGCCCTTCCGCAAGACGCCGATCCTGATGGATGTGGATTTGTGGTCTATCTACAACGCGATCAGCTGTCCGGCGCTGGTGCTGCGTGGTGCGGATTCCGACCTGTTGTTGCGGGAAACCGCTGAAAAGATGACGGTCAGCGGGCCGAAGGCGAGGCTCGTCGAAATACCGGACGTCGGCCATGCGCCAACCCTGATGGAGCCAGCCCAGATTGCGCCAATCCACGACTTTCTGCTGGAGGGACGCTGATGCAGGGCGTGTGGCTGACCGCCTTCAGCGCGGTCGACTGGATTGCCTTTGCGTGGTTCATCGCCTGCTGGGCGGGGTATGGCTGGATTGTCGAGCATGGCCCCGACGGCCGCATGCGCGGTCTGCTCGGCGTGAGCCACTGGTATCGCCTGGAATGGGGGCGGCAGATGCTGCGCCGGGATGTGCGGGTGGCGGATTCGGGCCTGGTCGGCAACCTGATGCAGAACGTGTCCTTCTACGCCAACACCACGATCTACGTGATCGCCGGCTTGCTGGCACTGCTCGGCACGATGGACAAGCTGATCGACGCGGCATCGGATCTGCCCTTTGCCCGCGCGGTCTCCCGCGAGGTGTGGGAGGTCAAGCTGCTGCTCTTGCTGATGGTGTTCGTGGTGGCCTACTTCAAGTTCACCTGGTCGCTGCGCCAGTTCAACATGCTGTCGATCCTGATTGGCGCCGCGCCGCCGCCGGGGGAGGGCACCGAGGAGGATGCCCAGCGTTTCGCCAAGGTGAATTCCCTGGCTGGCGACGAGTTCAACCGCGGCATTCGGGCCTATTACTTCGGTCTTGCCGCGGTCTTCTGGTTCGTGCAGCCGTGGCTTTTCGTGGCGGTGACTACCTTGATCGTGCTGGTGTTGTATCGGCGCGACTTCCTGTCCCACACCTACGGAGCGATGAAGCGCTGATCAGCTTTCCGGCTTGAGCTTCACCGATACGGAGTTGATGCAGTACCGCAGTCCGGTGGGGGCCGGGCCGTCTTCAAAGACGTGGCCTAGGTGGGCACCGCAGTTTTTGCAGACGACTTCGGTGCGCACCATGAAATGGCTGCGGTCCTCCACTTCTTCGACGTTCTCGGGGGCGGCGGCACTGTGAAAGCTCGGCCAGCCGCAGCCCGAGTCGAACTTGTGTTCCGATGAAAACAGCTCGGTGCCGCAGCAGGTGCAGGTGTACTGGCCGGCCTCGTGGCAATCCCAGTAGCGGCCGGTAAAGGCTCGCTCGGTGCCCTTCTGGCGCGTCACCACGTATTCCTCGGGGGACAGTTCGGCACGCCATTCAGCGTCGGTCTTTTCGATATTGCGGGTCATGGAGGTCTCCGGTTGGGGGCTCCGGATGGAGGCCGAGAAGGGCGGGAAGGTTCCCGCCCGGCTGGCTCAGTGGAGGTGCTTGGGCATCTGCTCGGCCTGCTCTTCCGGCAGTTCGGCATGCACCGCTTCGCCTTCCGGCGACGGGTACATGGGCGCGCCACAGTCGTCGCAGTATTCCATCGGGAACTCGTTGTCGAGGGTCAGGATGTCGGTGATGCCGCAGGCGCGCAGGGTCGTCTCGATCTCGCTGAGGGTTTCGCTGCTGTCGTCCTCGGCACCGAGGAGCGGCCACACCACGCCATGCACCACTTCATTTTTGCCGCTAAGGGTGAAGCCGATGCGGAACTCCTCGACCTGGCGCTCGAAGAAGGGCGCAACGACGGCCCGCAGCCCGGCCGCCGGGGCATCCAGCGTGGTGCTCAGGAACGCCACCGAGGCCTGGATCGAGTAGGGGCGGGAGGTCTTGTCGGCCTCGCGGCTGGCTGCAAAGTAGGCATTCGGCAGCACCACTTCAAAAGCGCAGCCGGTAAGCAGTGGTGCGATGCAGGCGCCGCCCTGGGCACGCCATTGTTCGAGGGCCTGGTCGCGGGTGCATTCCTCTTCCTGCCAGCGGAAGATCGGCGCGCCCTTGGGTACCATCACGGCGCCCAGCAGGTAGCGGTTGTCGGACAGGAACTGGGCTGTCTCGGGCAGGTTGTCGGTCTTGATGTGCAGGTCGGTGTCGGTTTCGGCGGCCTTGCCCAGGTGCGTGGCGAAATCTGCCGTGGCGCAGTAGCCCTGGGGCAACTGGTCCGGGCTGAACAGGAAGTCGGCCAGCGCCAGTTTGACGTCCTTGGCCAGCACATGGGCCTTGAGATGCACGCGCAGGTTGGCCATCACCGCGGCAGAAATGGGCGTGGCCGGGATGCGGTAGCGTGACCAGGCCATTACCGGTGCGGCAATCAGCAGCACGTCGTAGCGTGCATCGGACTTGAGGGCGCCCTCGGCCCGCGACTCGATCATGTCGGCGAGTTCGTCGTAGGCGTGCACGCTGGCCGTGCTCAGGTGATCCAGCGTGGTGGTAAGGCTGTCTTCGTCCTCGGCGCCGAGCAGGCCGTCGATGGCCGCGGCAAGGCGTTCGTCCCAGAAGTGATCTTCGGCGCGGCTGCTGGAGTCGGCGAGACCATTGGCGAGCCACAGGAGCTGTTCGGCGTCGCGCGGCAAACCGCCGCGACGCCCGAGTCGGTTACGTTTCATCGGGGCTCTCCTTGTTGGTGTTCGTGTTGGACAGGGCGTAAGGCCGGGCGATCCCTGTGTTCAGTAAGAGGATGGGTCGAGGCGGACTTCCTGCAGGATGATCGTGGAGATTTCTTCGATGGACTTGGTGGTGGAGTCGAGCCACTTGATGCCTTCGCGCTTCATCATGCGCTGGGCGGCCTCGATTTCGGAGAGACAGTTTTCCATGGAGGCGTAGCGGCTGTTGGGGCGACGTTCCTGGCGGATCTGCGACAGGCGATCCGGCCCGATGGTCAGGCCGAAGAGCTTGCCCCGGTGGTGCATCAGTTCGGCGGGCAGCTTGTTGCGCTCGAAGTCTTCGGGAATCAGCGGGTAGTTGGCCGCCTTGATGCCGAACTGCATGGCCAGGTAGAGGCTGGTCGGCGTCTTGCCCGAGCGCGACACGCCGACGAGGATCACGTCGGCTTCCTTCAGGTCGGCGTGGGACACACCGTCGTCGTGGGCGAGGGTGAAGTTGATCGCCTCGATGCGCTTCTTGTAGTCCTGGCTCTCGGCGATGCCGTGAAAGCGCCCGGCCGTGTGGGTCGAGCGCTGCCCGAGTTCGCTTTCCAGGGGGCCGATGAACTTCTCGAAGAGGTCGAGGAACAGCGCATCGGCCTTGCGCAGGGCGGCGACAGCTTCCGGATCGACGAGGGTGTTGAAGACGATCGGACGGGTGCCGCTCTCGATGGCGGCATCGAGAATCTTCAGCGCACAGTCCTCCGCCTTTTCCGGCGAATCGATGAAAGGCAGGCGATGGTTGCGGAAGCGGGTGTCGGGAAACTGGGCGAGAAGACTGTGACCAAGGGTCTCGGCCGTGATGCCTGTGCCGTCGGAGATGAAGAAAACGGGGCGGGTCTGGGTCATGGGAGTGCCAACAGGGTAGGGACGGATGCGCCAGTCGGCTTGCGCCTGACCGGCGAAACATCTTATCCCATTCTGGCGTCCGGCTGAGTCAGGCCGCAGTGGCGTGCGCAAAGCCCTGTGACACAAGGCCTGTGACGGGGTCGTCAGCAGGTGGGGGCATGCCCGGGTTAGGATAAACCCTGCATGCGGCGGGGCAACAAAACGACTTACAATACGCACCAACAAAAATATTCGACACTATTTTTAACCATTCTTCATTCTCCCAGGACGATCCCTTTATGGCCCGTAACGTCATTCCCTTCCAAGAGCTGCGCATGACCGATGTCGAGCAGGTTGGCGGCAAGAACGCCTCCCTCGGCGAAATGATCAGCCAGTTGCCCTCCAGCGTGCGCGTGCCCGGTGGCTTTGCCACCACCGCCGATGCCTACCGCGAGTTCCTGTCCCACCTGGGGCTGGCCGAGCGTATCAGCGCCGCCCTCGAAAGCCTGGATGTGGATGATGTGGTGGCCCTGGCCCGCTGTGGCGCCCAGATCCGCCAGTGGATCGTCGATACCCCCTTCCCGCCGGCCCTCGAAGTCGAGATCAAGACCGCCTACGAGCAACTGACCGCCGAAGGCGACGGCAGCTTCGCCGTGCGCTCTTCCGCTACTGCCGAAGACTTGCCCGACGCGTCCTTCGCCGGCCAGCAGGAATCCTTCCTGAACATCCACGGCTACGAGAACATCCTCCACGCCATCAAGGAAGTGTTCGCGTCCCTGTACAACGACCGGGCCATCGCCTACCGCGTACACAAGGGCTTCACCCACGCTGAAGTCGCCCTGTCGGCCGGCGTGCAGCGCATGGTGCGTTCCGACATCGGCGCCTCCGGCGTGATGTTCACCATGGACACCGAATCCGGCTTCGACGGCGTGGTGTTCATCACCTCGTCCTACGGCCTCGGCGAAACCGTGGTGCAGGGCGCCGTGAACCCCGACGAGTTCTACGTTCACAAGGCCACCCTGGCCCAGGGCAAGCCGGCCGTCATCCGCCGTAACCTGGGTTCCAAGTTGATCAAGATGGTGTTTGCCGACAAGAAGGAAGCCGGCAAGTCCACCCGTACCATCGACGTCTCCGAAACCGAGCGCAATGTGTACTCCCTGACCGATGCCGACGTGCTCGAGCTGGGCCGCTACGCCATGATCATCGAGCAGCATTACGGCCGCCCGATGGACATCGAGTGGGGCAAGAGCGGTGACGACGGCAAGCTGTACATCCTGCAGGCCCGTCCGGAAACCGTGAAGAGCCAGCAGTCCGGCCACGTGATGGAAAAGTACCGCCTCAAGCAGTACAGCAAGTCCCTCACCCACGGTCGTGCCATTGGCCAGAAGATCGGCGCCGGCCAGGTTCGCGTGGTCAAGGACGCTTCCGAGATGGACCGCGTCAAGGCCGGCGACGTGCTGGTGACCGACATGACCGATCCGAACTGGGAGCCGGTGATGAAGCGCGCGGCGGCCATCGTCACCAACCGTGGCGGCCGTACCTGCCACGCGGCGATCATCGCCCGCGAGCTCGGCATCCCCGCCATTGTCGGTTGCGGCAACGCCACCGAAGTGCTCGACGAGAACGACGACGTCACCATTTCCTGTGCCGAAGGCGACACCGGTTATGTGTACCGCGGCAAGCTCGACTATGAAGTGGTCACCACCGACATGGGCAACCTGCCCGAGATCCCGGTGAAGATCATGATGAACGTGGGCAACCCGGAACTCGCTTTCGAATTCGCCCAGATCCCCAACGGCGGCGTCGGCCTGGCCCGCCTTGAGTTCGTCATCAACAACATGATCGGCATCCACCCGAAGGCGATTCTCGAAATCGGCCAGGTGCCGGCCAGCCTGCGCGCCGAGATCACCCGTCGCTCCCGCGGTTATGCCTCGCCCAAGCAGTTCTTCATCGAGAAGCTGGTCGAAGGCGTTGCCACCATCGCTGCCGCCTTCTACCCGAAGCCCGTCATCGTGCGTCTGTCGGACTTCAAGTCCAACGAATACCGCAAGCTGCTGGGCGGCGAGATCTACGAGCCGGAAGAAGAAAACCCCATGCTGGGTTTCCGTGGCGCCTCGCGCTACATCTCCCACAGCTTCCGCGACTGCTTCGAACTCGAATGCGCCGCCATGAAGAAGGTGCGCAACGAACTGGGCCTGACCAACGTGCAGCTGATGGTGCCCTTCGTGCGTAACCTCGAAGAAGCCAAGGGCGTGGTGGATCTGCTCGCCGAGCACGGCCTCAAGCAGGGCGAGAACGAGCTCAAGCTCATCATGATGTGCGAGATCCCGTCCAACGCGCTGCTGGCCGACCAGTTCCTCGAGTACTTCGACGGCTTCTCCATCGGCTCCAACGACCTGACCCAGCTCACCCTGGGCCTCGACCGCGACTCCGGTCTGGTGGCGCATGCCTTTGACGAACGCGACCCGGCGGTGAAGATGCTGCTGTCGATGGCCATCAAGAGCGCCAACAAGCTCGGCAAGTATGTCGGCATCTGCGGCCAGGGCCCGTCGGACCACTCCGATTTCGCCGAATGGCTGATGGACGAAGGCATCCAGACCATCTCCCTCAACCCGGATACGGTGATTGATACCTGGCTCAAGCTGGCGGCGCACGGCAAGCAGTAATCTGCGCCTGAGGCATGACTGCAAAGGCCGGCTCACTGAAAGGTGAGCCGGCCTTTTTGCGTGCGTGCGGATTGGCTTCGGTTTCGAACGGCGTCTGCTTGCCCGCAAGGCTAAAACTCGCGAAGGCGAGTGCTTTCGGTTAGATTGAATCATTCCCGGTGGAGTCATCGATGCATTCTCCCGTCCCTCTCGAGCCGGCCCTCGCGGCCTTTATCACCAGTCGCTTGTCGATACAGGTGGCGGCCAGCGATGGGCACGGGCTGGCGTCGCTGGTGCGGGCGGTGGGCTGCCGGGTGTCGGCCGACCGGTGCCGGGTGACGGTGCTGGTGTCGCGCTCCCAGGCGGCACCGGTGCTGGCGGGGGTGGCGGCCAACGGCATGCTGGCGGCGGTGTTCAACGAGCCGGAGAGCCATCGCACGGTGCAGCTCAAGGGACGTGATGCGTGCGTTGAGGTGGCGACGGCGGAGGACGAAGCTGCCCTTGTGCCGTATGCCGCCGACTTCAGTGGGCGCCTGGCGGTGTTCCGGGTGCCCGAGGCCTATGTGCGGACGCTGGTGAGTTGTGCACCTGGCGATCTGGTGGCGATCAGCTTCACGCCCTCCGAGGCCTACGGCCAGACGCCGGGCCCCAGGGCCGGGATGCGCCTGGAGGGCGGCCAGCCGTGAGCGGGCCGCTGACGCTGGATGTGCTGCGCCCCTGCCTGGAGGGCATCGTGCCAGCAGGCATTGCCACCTGCGGGGCAGATGGCATGCCGAATGTCACCTATGTGTCCCAGCTGATGTACGTGGATCAGGAGCATCTGGCGCTGTCCTTCCAGTTCTTCAACAAGACGCGCGAGAACATCCTTGCCAATCCGGTGGCGACGGTATTGACGATGGACCCCGATACGGCGGCCCGCTACCGGCTGACGGTGCGCTATCTGCGTACCGAGACGGCCGGGCCCCTGTTCGAGCGGATGAAGGCCAAGCTGGCCGGGATTGCTTCCCACACGGGCATGGCCGGGGTGTTTCACCTCCTTGGGGCGGACATCTACCGGGTGCAGGCCGTCGAGCCCGTGCCGGGGCGGGAGCTGCCTGCGGCCTGGAACGGCCCGGCGCTGCTTCCGGCCCTGCGGCGCAGCATCGATGTCCTGGGGCGTGCCGAAGGACTGGATGGCCTGATCGATGTTTTCTGCTCGTCGCTGGAGCGTCAGTTCGGCATCCAGCACCAGATGTTGCTGATGGCCGATGCGGCCCGGCAGCGACTCTTTATCGTGGCCAGCCGTGGCTATCCGAGTTCCGGCGCCGGGGCGGAGATCCCCTACGGTGTCGGCGTCATCGGTGTGGCGGCGCGGGAGAGGGTGCCGATCCGCATCATGTTTCCGGCCAGCGAATACGCCTACGGCCGGGTGCTGCGCGAGCAGGCAACGAGCGGCGGTCTGGCCGAACAGCTGGAAACCGCGATTCCCTTGCCGGGGCTGGCCGAGCCGGCGAGCCAGCTGGCGGTGCCGGTACTGGCCGGCAATCATCTGGTGGCGGTGGCCTACGTGGAGAGTCAGCATGAATGCCACTTCGGCTACGACCTGGAGGACGCACTGGTGGCGCTGTGCGCCTCCCTCGGTCTGGCGATGCACCTGCTCCAGTGCCCGATGGATGGCGAAGAGGACGGCGCGGGAGGACCGCCGGAAGCCGTCGTCGAGAGGCCTGGCGCGGCTTTGCGCGTGCGCCATTTTTCCCGGGACGACAGCGTCTTTGTGGATGACGACTACCTGATCAAGGGCGTCGCCGGGGCCATTTTGTGGAAGCTGCTGCAGGACCATGCGCAGGATGGGCGCTGTGAGTTTTCGACCCGCGAGTTGCGCCTCGCGCCGGCCCTGCGTCTGCCGGAGGTGTGCGACAACCTCGATGCCCGCCTGATCCTTCTGCAGCGCCGCCTGCTGGATCGCAGTGACAGTCTGCGCATCGAGAAGACCGGGCGGGGGCGCTTCCGCCTCGCCCTGGGCCGGCCGGTGCTTCTGCTGGCCGGCGAGGGCGGCTAGCTGGCGCGGGGGAGGCACATTCCGCCTTGCCGATTGCGCGTTGGCTTATTGCGGGCCGGGAGTGGCGGTGAGCATCGGGCTGGGGTCTTGCGGAACGAAAACGAAGTGCGGCGTGGGAATGGGCTGCCCGGGGGCCAGCGCGAGCGGGGCGGCTTCGCCGGCGGGGCCGAGGGCACGCAGGTAGCGATAGACGGCACCGAGATCGTCCTTGCTCATGGCCTGCAGGGCGGTCCACGGCATCGGTGGCAGGCCGTTGCGGCGGGCTTTGGCAAGCCATTCGGCCTCGCTCATCCGGGCTGCGGAGAGACGCAGGTTGGTCGGGTAGCTGACCCCCCAGGGGCCGCTGAAGCCGAGGGCGGCGCCGGTGAGGCGGTTTTGTTCCGGGATCTGCTCGCCTTGCTGGGCGTAGCCGGGAGTGTGGCAGTCGTTGCAGCCGCCAATCGCGACGAGGTAGCGCCCGTGGGCGACCGGGTTTTTGTCGGCGGCAAAGGCGCCGGCGCTCAGGCAGGATGCGATGAGGGCGACGACGATGGCGGGGTGGCGCATGATGGATCTCCGTGGGGTGGTTGATGTACGAAGATTAGGGGCTTGCGCGGGGTGCGTTTCTTAAGAGTTTGCTCGGCGAACCCTAAAAGAATGCTAAGGACGGTGGAGCGGGTTTGCCGCCGACGTTGAAATGACGGATTCAGGCTGGCGGCGCCGAATGGCCGTCGGGGCTTTGCGCACGGAGGTGGTGAATGGATTTTGAATGGTGGCACTGGATCGTTCTGGGGTTTGCACTGGTGCTTGCCGAGCTGGCGGTGCCGGCCTTCTTCATCATCTGGTTCGGCCTGGGCGCCTTGCTGGTCGGCCTGGCGTTGCTGGTGCTGCCGGACATCGGTCTGACGGCGCAGCTGGCCATGTGGGTGGTGGCTTCGCTGGGCATGGTGGTGGGGTGGTTCCGCGTCTTCAAGCGGGGCGAGCACAAGACGCGGATCGGCCAGTCGGACGGCGATACCATTGGCGAGATCGGCTTGATGGCGAAGGCGGCGGCGCCTTTCGAGCGCGGCCGGGTGCGCTTCCAGAAGCCCTTGCTGGGTTCGGAGGAGTGGGAGTGCGTGGTGGATGAAGCCATCGCCGCCGGCGAGCGGGTGCGGGTGGTGTCGGTGGAAGGCAGTTTCCTGAAGGTTCAGAAGGTTTGATGCGGATTTGAGGAGCGTGTGATGAGTGCCGGATTCATGGTTGTACTGGCGATACTGGTCTTTGTGGTGGTGACCATCGCCAAGGGGGTGCGCATCGTGCCCCAGGGTGAGGAGTGGATCGTCGAGCGGCTGGGCAAGTATTACGGGACGCTCAAGCCGGGCCTCAACATCATCCTGCCCTACCTCGACAAGGTGGCTTACAAGCTGGTGACCAAGGACATCATCCTCGACGTGCAGGAGCAGGAGGTGATCACCCGCGACAACGCGGTGATCCTGACCAACGCCATCGCTTTTTTGAAGGTGACCGACCCGGTGAAGGCGGTGTACGGGGTGACGGATTTCTCCGAGGCGATCCGCAACATGATCATGACCACGCTGCGCTCGATCATCGGCGAGATGGAGCTGGACGAGGCCTTGTCGAGCCGCGACATGATCAAGGCGCGTCTCCGGGAGAGCATTGCCGACGAGGCGGTGGACTGGGGCCTGACGGTGAAGTCGGTCGAGATCCAGGACATCAAGCCGTCCCAGTCGATGCAGAAGGCGATGGAGCAGCAGGCCTCCGCCGAGCGCGAACGCAAGGCGGTGGTGACCCGCGCTGAGGGCGCCAAGCAGGCGGCGATCCTCGAGGCAGAGGCACGGCTCGAGTCGTCGAAGCGCGATGCCAGCGCCCAGGTGATGCTGGCCGAGGCCTCGGCGGAATCGATCCGGCGGATTACCGCGGCGGTGGGCACGGAAACGGCGCCGATGCTCTTCCTGCTGGGCGAGAAGTACATCGCCTCGCTGGAGCGCTTGGGCTCGTCGGAAAGCGCCCGGATCGTGGTCTTGCCGGCCGATTTGCAGGAGGCCGTGCGCGGCCTGATCGGTGGGGCTGGGCGGCGCTGAGCTGCGCTGTTGGGGTACGGATGTGCCTGGGGGGACTTCGTCATCGGCGCCGGCCCATGTAGGATAGCCCCCCATGTTTGCCTACATCATCCGCCGCCTTCTTTACGCGCCGCTCATCCTGATCGGCGTGAATCTGCTCACCTTTGCCCTGTTCTTCGTGGTGAATACCCCCGAAGACATGGCGCGCATGCAGCTTGGCGCCAAACGGGTTACCCCCGAGGCCATCGAGCGCTGGAAGGTGGAGCGGGGTTACGACAAGCCGCTGCTGTTCAACGCCGCTGCCGAGGGCACGGACAAACTGACCGGGACGATCTTCTTCGAGAAGTCCCTGCGCATGTTCGTCTTCGACTTCGGCCGCGCCGACGACGGGCGGGACATCGCCACCGAGATCAATTCCCGCATGGGGCCGTCGCTGGCCATCGCCGTGCCGACCTTCATCCTCGGCCTGCTGGTGACGATTTCCTTTGCGCTGCTGTTGGTGTTCTTTCGCAGCTCCTACCTGGATTTCTGGGGCGTGGTGATGTGCGTGGCGATGATGTCGATTTCCGGCCTGTTCTACATCATCGGCGGGCAGTGGTTGGTGTCGAAGGTGTGGCACCTGGTGCCGATCTCGGGTTACGGCGAAGGGCTGGATGCGTCGCGCTTCCTGTTTTTGCCGGTGGTGATCGGGGTGATCGCCGGCATTGGCGGCAGTGCCCGCTGGTATCGCACGATCTTTCTGGAAGAGGCAGGCAAGGATTACGTGCGCACTGCCCGCGCCAAGGGCTTGTCCGAGCTGCAGGCGCTGTTTCGTCATGTGCTGAAGAACGGGATGATCCCGATCCTGACCGGGGTGGTGGTGGTGATTCCGACCCTGTTCATGGGCAGCCTGATCTCCGAATCCTTCTTCGGCATTCCGGGCTTGGGCAGCTACACCATCGATGCGATCAACGCGCAGGATTTTCCGGTGGTGCGGGCGATGGTCTTCATCGGGTCGCTGCTGTATATCGTCGGACTGATCCTTACCGATCTTTCGTATACCTTGGTTGATCCGCGGGTGAGGCTGGAATGATGGGTTTTCAACCTGTGTTGTTGTGGACCGATCTGCTGCTGTTCGGGCTTCTGGGCTGCATTGTGCTGGCGGGCTGGGCGGCCCGTCGCAGCGAACCCATGCTGGCTGCCTGGCGACGGGTGGGCGAGAGCGGGGTGGGGATGGTTTCCCTGAGCCTTCTGATGCTGTTCCTGCTGGTCGGGGTGCTGGACAGTCTGCATTATCGGGAGCGCCTTACTCCGGCTGCGGGCGCGCCGATGGCCGCCGACGACAGGCGCCAGTTGTCCACCGAAGTGCGCAGTGCCCTTGATGCCATCGCTGCGCCGCTGCGGACGCGGCTCGAAAAAACCTACTCGGCGCCGCTGGCTTACAGCCTGTTTGCCAAGCAGACCATTGAAGGTGCCGATGGCACCCAGCGCCGGGAGTTTCCGCGTCTCAAGTTCGGCGGGGCCAGCCTGCAGTATCCGGCGGATGATCATGTCGGCGATATCCTCGGGCGCATCGGCATCGGCCTGGCGGTGGCTGCCGGGCTGTGGCTGGTTTGCGCCGGGGCGCTGGTCAAGGGTGTTGCCATTTCGCGCAAGGTGCCGGTCGGCGCCGCCTGGCGGGCCATCTGGCGCGGCAAGGGCGGACTCGAATGGCGGGCCGTGCTGCTGACCCTGGGTGTCGTGGGGCTGCTGGTGGGGCCGGTTGCTGCGCTGGCGACCGAGTACCACGTCTTCGGCACCGACAAGGTCGGTCAGGATGTGCTCTTCCTGACCTTGAAAAGTATCCGTACCGCGCTGGTGATCGGCACTCTGACGACGCTGGTGACGCTGCCGCTGGCCGTGGCACTGGGAATCATGGCGGGCTACCTCGGTGGCTGGGTGGATGACGTCATCCAGTATGTTTACACCGTGCTCAATTCCATTCCCGGCGTGCTGCTGATTGCGGCTGCGGTGCTGATGATGCAAGTAGTGATCGACACGCATCCCCAGTGGTTCGAAACAGCGGCCGAGCGGGCCGATGCACGTCTGCTGGCCCTGTGTTTCATCCTTGGCATGACCAGCTGGACCGGGCTGTGCCGCTTGTTGCGCGGCGAAACTCTCAAGCTGCGGGAGCTGGAGTACGTGCAGGCAGCGCGCGCTTTCGGTGTGTCGACGGCCCGCATCCTGGCGCGTCATGTGCTGCCGAACCTGATGCACCTGGTGTTGATCGCACTGGTGATGGATTTCTCGGGCCTGGTGCTGGCGGAGGCGGTGTTGTCTTACGTGGGGATCGGCGTCGACCCGGGAACCGTGAGCTTCGGCACCATGATTAACGCCGCACGCATGGAACTGGCCCGGGAGCCGATGGTGTGGTGGAGCCTGGTGGCGGCCTTCATTTTCATGTTCGTGCTGGTGCTGGCGGCCAACCTGTTTGCCGACGTGGTGCGCGATGCTTTCGACCCCCGGGCGAGCTGACTAGGTTGATGTCACCTTGCGGGGCGCCCGTCGGGCGGGCTTGCGGGCAGGCGCCGGAGACGGCTTGAGGGCCAGGAGTTCGGCTTCAATCCGGTTGGTAATGTCCGACGGCGCTGCCACCATAGCTGCGTCGGCCAGCACGCCGATCTGGTAATGACCATCGTAGCTGACGATGCTGATCGTCAGCCCCATCTCCCCGGAAGCGGGGCTCCAGAACATTTCCTCAACGATCTTGGCACCAGCCAGATAGCGCGGCTCGTGTGAGCCGGGAACATGGCAGAGGAGGGCGCTGCTCTTGTTGGCGAGAAGCTTCAGGGCCTGCAACTGTACGGCCCTGGGCGTCTGGCCGATGAGGCTGAACAGGCCGAGTGTCCGTTGTGCCTCGTAGGTTCTGCTGAAGTCCTGAACCCGGATATGCATTTCTTCGAGGCGCGCCTTGGGATCGGCGATGCCGACTGGCAACTCGATGGGAATCAAGCCGCTGCGATTGCCTAGAGGTTCTTCGGAGTCTTCATTGCGCAGGTTTACCGGCATCAGTGTGCGTAGTTCGACGCCCGCGGTGGACGCTCCCTGGGCCGCCAGGTAGTCATGCAGGGCCCCTGTCAGGCAGGCCAGAAGCACCGCGTTGGTTGTCGTTCCGTTGTCGGCTGCAATGGAGGCTACGTTTGACCCGGAGAGTGGCGGGCTCCAGCTGGCGCGTTTGACGCCAAGGGGCTGAGCCTTGAACAGGGTCCGGCTATCGTCTTGCAGCCCGTTGAGCTTGCCGATCTCCAGGGTCAGGGCAGTAGTTGCACGGGCGTAATCAAAAGCCTGCTGCGGATTGAAAACCAGGCTCCAATATTTTGCCCAGAAAGCGCCTGACAGCTTGATGCCCTCGACCATCGTCCGGGTGAGCGGGGCGTAGAGCTTGTCGAAGTGGCTGGGAGCAGGAGGCGGTGCGCTTGCCGTTGGGAGGGCTTCGGCGGCGTTTGGACTGCTGTCGGTAAGCGTCCGAAGTACGCCTATCAGTGCGATGCTGTCGGCAATGCAGTGGTGTACCCGGGCAATCAGCGCGCTGCCGCCGCGATAAGAACGAATCAAATGCACCTGCCAGAGCGGCCGGGCTGGATCCAGAGGCGTGGCGGCGAGTGTGCCGATCAGGGATTCGAGGGCTGCCTTCTCGTCTCCGGCCGGCAGGACGACCTCTACAATGTGTACATTGAGCTCGACTTGATGAGTTTCCCAGACGGCGCCTGCCGTATCGCGCAAGACCTGCTGCGAAAATCGCTCCAGGGGAAGCAGATCCTTGCGCAAGCGCTCTTCCAGTACGGATCTGTCCAGAGACGTTTCGAGGATCAGCAGGCCAAGCACCTGCATCAAGTTTGTTTTCTGCTCAATCTGCAGCCAGGTCATGTCCATGCTGCCTAGCCGTTCCAGGGCACTCATCGTCGCCTCCTTGACCGTGTCGGCCGATCGTGCATCGGCTCACCGAACTCTCCGCAGAAATTTTGCGCCTATTCTGATTTCGCCGAAAGGCAGAGCAGCGGGCCTATTTGCTGTTTCGTCCTTGCTGGATGGTCATGAGGACAGGATGCGTATCAACGTCAACGCCGTGAACGATGGGCGTACCAAATGGGATTGCTGAAAAAGGAGTGACTGGCAGTTTTCCGGCGGGAGTTGTGCTGTTGTCGGTGCCGTCGCTGTTTTTGCCGCGCGTCGCAATTTATTTTCGCAATGATGTTGACGGAGTTTGATTGTTATATATAATGCGGCCTCTTCGTTGCAGCGTTGCCGGAAACGAAACGCGGACGGGGTGGTGAAGTGGTGGTGTTTCAGCGGTGCTGCAGAGGGTCGCAGTGCTGGCGTTTCAGGATTTTGAGAAATCGGTTTTAAAAAAGATTTCGCAAGAGCTTGACAGGGTCTGAAAGCTCTGTATAATGCGCACCTCTTCGCTGCTTCTTGCAGCAGTTCTTTAAAAATGTGACAACCGATAGGTGTGGGTACTCGGTTTCGAGGGGTTTTTGGTTTATACCAGAAGCCACGAAGAAATTGAAGTGCTCGAAGAAACCGCAGGTTTCTAGAGAGTTTTTGGATTGAACTTAAGAGTTTGATCCTGGCTCAGATTGAACGCTGGCGGCATGCTTTACACATGCAAGTCGAACGGTAACAGGGAGCTTGCTCCGCTGACGAGTGGCGAACGGGTGAGTAATGCATCGGAACGTGCCTATTTGTGGGGGATAACGTAGCGAAAGTTACGCTAATACCGCATACGCCCTGAGGGGGAAAGCGGGGGATTCGTAAGAACCTCGCGCAATTAGAGCGGCCGATGTCGGATTAGCTAGTTGGTGGGGTAAAGGCTCACCAAGGCGACGATCCGTAGCGGGTCTGAGAGGATGATCCGCCACACTGGGACTGAGACACGGCCCAGACTCCTACGGGAGGCAGCAGTGGGGAATTTTGGACAATGGGCGAAAGCCTGATCCAGCCATGCCGCGTGAGTGAAGAAGGCCTTCGGGTTGTAAAGCTCTTTCAGCCGGAAAGAAATCGCGCAGGCTAATACTCTGCGTGGATGACGGTACCGGAAGAAGAAGCACCGGCTAACTACGTGCCAGCAGCCGCGGTAATACGTAGGGTGCGAGCGTTAATCGGAATTACTGGGCGTAAAGCGTGCGCAGGCGGTTATATAAGACAGATGTGAAATCCCCGGGCTCAACCTGGGAACTGCGTTTGTGACTGTATGACTAGAGTACGGCAGAGGGAGGTGGAATTCCGCGTGTAGCAGTGAAATGCGTAGATATGCGGAGGAACACCGATGGCGAAGGCAGCCTCCTGGGCCAGTACTGACGCTCATGCACGAAAGCGTGGGGAGCAAACAGGATTAGATACCCTGGTAGTCCACGCCCTAAACGATGTCAACTAGTTGTTCGGTGAGGAGACTCATTGAGTAACGCAGCTAACGCGTGAAGTTGACCGCCTGGGGAGTACGGCCGCAAGGTTAAAACTCAAAGGAATTGACGGGGACCCGCACAAGCGGTGGATGATGTGGATTAATTCGATGCAACGCGAAAAACCTTACCTACCCTTGACATGTCAGGAATCCTTGAGAGATTGAGGAGTGCCCGAAAGGGAGCCTGAACACAGGTGCTGCATGGCTGTCGTCAGCTCGTGTCGTGAGATGTTGGGTTAAGTCCCGCAACGAGCGCAACCCTTGTCGCTAATTGCCATCATTAAGTTGGGCACTTTAACGAGACTGCCGGTGACAAACCGGAGGAAGGTGGGGATGACGTCAAGTCCTCATGGCCCTTATGGGTAGGGCTTCACACGTCATACAATGGTCGGTACAGAGGGTTGCCAAGCCGCGAGGTGGAGCCAATCCCAGAAAGCCGATCGTAGTCCGGATCGGAGTCTGCAACTCGACTCCGTGAAGTCGGAATCGCTAGTAATCGCAGATCAGCATGCTGCGGTGAATACGTTCCCGGGTCTTGTACACACCGCCCGTCACACCATGGGAGTGGGGTTTACCAGAAGTAGGTAGCTTAACCGCAAGGAGGGCGCTTACCACGGTGAGCTTCATGACTGGGGTGAAGTCGTAACAAGGTAGCCGTATCGGAAGGTGCGGCTGGATCACCTCCTTTCTAGAGATAAACCTCGAGATCAAGTATCCACAACCTATCGGTTGTCTTTAAAGAACAGCGAAGGGGTCAGGCGTCAGAAGCGAGTAGTCGTTGGCTAGGTGCTGACCTCCTCGAAGATGGTGACTGACTCCTTGTTGAAACAGGGGGTCAGTAGCTCAGTCGGTTAGAGCACCGTCTTGATAAGGCGGGGGTCGTAGGTTCGATTCCTACCTGACCCACCAAGGTTATCAAGATGGGGGCATAGCTCAGCTGGGAGAGCACCGGCTTTGCAAGCCGGGGGTCGTCGGTTCGATCCCGACTGCCTCCACCATTTGATGACCTGAAGAAATCATAATCAAGCGAATTGCGGCGATGCCGTGGTTTATTTGATTCTGGTTTTTTACCAGTCAAGCTGTTCGATCTTTAACAAATTGGAAGAAGTGTGTAGTTGCCTGTTGATGAGACGGGTGGCTACATGGGTTGTGTGATTGCATTTTAAGTATCGTTCTGCGCTTTGAACCAGCAGCAGGGCGATGCGCACAAGCGCGCGAGTTCGTCTATGACGGCGCTCTCTGGAAACAGAGTGCAAGGTTATAGGATCAAGCGACAAAGTGCATGTGGTGGATGCCTAGGCGATTACAGGCGATGAAGGACGTGCAAGCCTGCGAAAAGCGGGGGGGAGCTGGCAATGGAGCTTTGATCCCCCGATATCCGAATGGGGAAACCCACCCGCAAGGGTATCCCATCCTGAATACATAGGGATGTGGAGGCGAACCGGGAGAACTGAAACATCTAAGTACCCCGAGGAAAAGAAATCAACCGAGATTCCCCAAGTAGTGGCGAGCGAACGGGGATGAGCCTGCACGACTAAACCGATTACTTAGCAGAACAGTCTGGAAAGGCTGGCCATAGTGGGTGATAGCCCCGTATGCGAAAAGTAGTTGGCGGGTCTGAGCGTGCGACAAGTAGGGCGGGACACGAGAAATCCTGTCTGAAGATGGGGGGACCATCCTCCAAGGCTAAATACTCGTAATCGACCGATAGTGAACCAGTACCGTGAGGGAAAGGCGAAAAGAACCCCGGGAGGGGAGTGAAATAGATCCTGAAACCGCATGCATACAAACAGTGGGAGCCTCCTTGTGGGGTGACTGCGTACCTTTTGTATAATGGGTCAGCGACTTACGTTCAGTAGCAAGCTTAACCGGATAGGGGAGGCGTAGCGAAAGCGAGTCTGATAAGGGCGATTCAGTTGCTGGGCGTAGACCCGAAACCAAGTGATCTATCCATGGCCAGGATGAAGGTGCGGTAACACGCACTGGAGGTCCGAACCCACTAATGTTGAAAAATTAGGGGATGAGCTGTGGATAGGGGTGAAAGGCTAAACAAACTTGGAAATAGCTGGTTCTCCCCGAAAACTATTTAGGTAGTGCCTCGTGCGAACACTTCCGGGGGTAGAGCACTGTAATCGTTGAGGGGGTCATTGCGATCTACCTCGCGATAGCAAACTCCGAATACCGGAAAGTGATACACGGGAGACAGACAGCGGGTGCTAACGTCCGTTGTCAAGAGGGAAACAACCCAGACCGCCAGCTAAGGTCCCAAATCCATGGCTAAGTGGAAAACGAGGTGGGAAGGCATAGACAGCTAGGAGGTTGGCTTAGAAGCAGCCACCCTTTAAAGAAAGCGTAATAGCTCACTAGTCGAGTCGTCCTGCGCGGAAGATGTAACGGGGCTCAAGCCATGAACCGAAGCTGCGGATGCATTTAATGCATGGTAGGGGAGCGTTCTGTAAGTCTGTGAAGGTGTCTTGAGAAGGATGCTGGAGATATCAGAAGTGCGAATGCTGACATGAGTAGCGATAAAGGGTGTGAAAAGCACCCTCGCCGAAAGCCCAAGGTTTCCTGCGCAACGTTCATCGGCGCAGGGTGAGTCGGCCCCTAAGGCGAGGCAGAAATGCGTAGTCGATGGGAAACAGGTCAATATTCCTGTACCGCTCTATGATGCGATGGGGGGACGGAGAAGGTTAGATCAGCCATCTGTTGGAATAGGTGGTTTAAGCGTGTAGGCGTGCTCTTTAGGCAAATCCGGAGAGCTTAGCTGAGGCGTGATGACGAGCTCTCTTTGAGAGTGAAGTGATTGATACCATGCTTCCAGGAAAAGCCTCTAAGCTTCAGTCATAGAGTGACCGTACCGCAAACCGACACAGGTGGGCAGGTAGAAGATACTAAGGCGCTTGAGAGAACTCAGGAGAAGGAACTCGGCAAATTGATACCGTAACTTCGGGAGAAGGTATGCCTCATTAGCTTGTAGGAGAACATCCGAAGGGCGAAGAGGCCGCAGAGAATCGGTGGCTGCGACTGTTTATTAAAAACACAGCACTCTGCAAACACGAAAGTGGACGTATAGGGTGTGACGCCTGCCCGGTGCCGGAAGGTTAAGTGATGGGGTGCAAGCTCTTGATCGAAGCCCCGGTAAACGGCGGCCGTAACTATAACGGTCCTAAGGTAGCGAAATTCCTTGTCGGGTAAGTTCCGACCTGCACGAATGGCGTAACGATGGCCACACTGTCTCCTCCTGAGACTCAGCGAAGTTGAAGTGTTTGTGAAGATGCAATCTCCCCGCGGCTAGACGGAAAGACCCCATGAACCTTTACTGTAGCTTTGCATTGGACTTTGACGGGACTTGTGTAGGATAGGTGGGAGGCGATGAAACCGGGACGCTAGTTCCGGTGGAGCCATCCTTGAAATACCACCCTGGTGTCGTTGAGGTTCTAACCTAGGTCCGTAATCCGGATCGGGGACCGTGCATGGTGGGCAGTTTGACTGGGGCGGTCTCCTCCCAAAAGGTAACGGAGGAGTACGAAGGTCTTCTAGGTACGGTCGGACATCGTACTGATAGTGCAATGGCAAAAGAAGGCTTGACTGCGAGACCGACAAGTCGAGCAGGTGCGAAAGCAGGTCATAGTGATCCGGTGGTTCTGTATGGAAGGGCCATCGCTCAACGGATAAAAGGTACTCTGGGGATAACAGGCTGATTCCGCCCAAGAGTTCACATCGACGGCGGAGTTTGGCACCTCGATGTCGGCTCATCACATCCTGGGGCTGTAGCCGGTCCCAAGGGTATGGCTGTTCGCCATTTAAAGTGGTACGTGAGCTGGGTTTAAAACGTCGTGAGACAGTTTGGTCCCTATCTGCCGTGGGCGCTGGATATTTGAGGGGGCCTGCTCCTAGTACGAGAGGACCGGAGTGGACGAATCTCTGGTGTACCGGTTGTGACGCCAGTCGCATCGCCGGGTAGCTAAATTCGGAAGAGATAACCGCTGAAAGCATCTAAGCGGGAAACTCGCCTCAAGATGAGATATCCCTGGGAACTAGATTCCCCTAAAGGGTCGTTGAAGACCACGACGTTGATAGGCTGGGTGTGGAAGTGCAGTAATGCATTAAGCTAACCAGTACTAATTGCCCGTGAGGCTTGATCCTATAACCTTGCAAAGACGCGATAGACCGCTCGCAAGGCTTGTGAAAAAATACAGTCACACACCCCAACACACAAAACACTTCTTCCCATTTGACGCTCTCGCCACAAGGCACAGAGCGGCACAAGTTACAGTCTGACGACCATAGCGTCTTGGAACCACCCCTTCCCATCCCGAACAGGACCGTGAAACGAGACCGCGCCAATGATAGTGCACACGCGTGCGTGAAAGTAGGTCATCGTCAGACTAACCCTTAAATCCCCCAGACCAAACCGTCTGGGGGATTTCTACGTCTACACCACAAAAAAACAAAAACACTCCATCAAGCATCAAGCACTTGAAACAATTGTAAGCACCCGGCAAACCCACCTTGACCTACAGATTCAGGTGCTGAAGGGCCTCGCTTTCCTAATTTCACTACTGGCTTGCCAGTCTCAGCTTACGGCCAGTGCTTTCAATGCGATAGAGACGTTTTTGATGCAGTCATGCCAGTCGTGTTCCGCATGCTGGCGAAAAATCCGCATTGTAGGGTACCAAGGCGAATCGGATCTTTCGAGCAGCCAGCGCCATTCGGATTCGTGTCTATTGAGCAGCCAGACCGGCTTGCCAAGCGCCCCACCAAGGTGTGCGATGGCAGTGTCCACGCAAATGATCAGATCCAGATTGGCGACCAAGGTAAGCGTCCGGCCACCCCA